>CAVOCR010000431.1:0-3163 GCA_963694245.1 Myxococcota bacterium | reverse complement strand
GACATCCCCATCATCGCATTGGGGAGGGAGTCCCGAAGCACATTCCCCGAGCTCATCGCAGGCATCGCTCAGTGTGCACAGGACATCGCCGTCCTCGCAGGACTTCCCCACCAGCGCGATGGACTGACACCCCTCGGCAGGATCGCATTGTGCGGAAGTACAGGGGTTCTCGTCCGAGCAGATCGTGCTTGTTCCGGAGACACAACTGGCGGCTTCACAGAAGTCGTTCTCCGTGCACGCATTCCCATCACTGCAGGCCTGTGAATTGGCCTCATGCGTGCATCCCTCATCCTCGCTCACCTGGCAGAGATCCGTCGTACAGACGTTCCCGTCATCGCAGTTGACCGTCTCCCCCGCCAGACATTCGCCCCCGTCATTGCAGAGGTCCCCCGACGTGCAGACATTGCCGTCGTCGCACTCGGCGCCTGGAACCGGCTCTCCGGGCTGGCACCCGACCTCTGAATCACAATTCACGGTCGTACAGGCGTTCCCGTCCTCACAATCCAGAGCGGCCCCGGAGACACAGGCCCCCGCCACATCGCAGAGATCGAGTTCCGTGCAGAAGTCATCATCACTGCAAGGCGCCCCTCCCACCGCAACGAAGACACACCCCTCCAATCCATCACAACTGTCCGAGGTACAGGGGTTGGCGTCATCACAGGGGAGCCCATCCAGTCCCGGATTGCAGAGTCCGCCGCCACACTGATCTCCCAGGGAGCAGACATTGCCGTCATCACACGCGTTCTCATTGTCCACATGATCGCATCCGTCGACGGGATCGCAGGGATCATCCGTACAGGCGTTGCCATCTTCACACTCATTCAACGGTCCCGAAGCGCAGGCACCTTCCAGACAGGCATCGCCCTCCGTACAGGCATCCCCGTCGTCACAGACCAGTTCATTCTCCAGATGCTGACACCCCGCGACCGGGTCACAGTCATCATCCGTACAGGAATTGCCGTCGTCGCAGTCTTCGAGAGACACGATCGTGCATTCGCCACCCGCGCATTTCGACTCGGTCGTGCAGACGTCGTCGTCCTCACAGACATCGCCGGAATTGCCCGGCTGCACTGCACACGCCTGGCTCTCCTCATCACAGGCATTCACCGTGCACGGGTTCCCATCCTCCCCCTCACATGACGGAATCGAGGCGACATCGATGACGCAAAGCGCCTCCATGCATCGCATGGTTCCATTGCAAAAGAGTTCATCATCCAGATCCGCGCAATCTGCATCGCTTGCACAGCCGCATCCTTCGATGAGTGCACCCAGGCAGCTGCCATCCACACAGAGATCGTTCACGGTGCAGGAATTGAAATCATTGCACTCGAGCCCCTCTTCCAGATTCGTGACGAGACACTCCCCCGTGCTCGGCTCACACGCTGCTTCCGCGCAAGCGCCTCCGCTCGAGCTGCAATCGATCTTGGTCGCGACATCGATCACACAATTGAGATCTTCCGAGCAGACAAGCGTCCCGTTGCACAGATCGCCATCCTCATGCTCCGCGCAGTCGACATCGGCCGTGCACGTGCACTCTCCACTCGGACTCCCGACACATTCCCCACCATCACAGGCGTCATTGGTTGTGCAGATGTCCCCGTCATCACACGCGTCCTTGTGATTCACATGCTTGCATCCCGAAAGAGAGTCACACTCATCGGTTGTACAGGCATTTCCGTCGTCACATTCCACTGGCGCGGCGCCGGTGCACAGACCCTCGACACAGGCGTCCTCCTCCGTGCACGCATCGCCATCCGTGCACTCGGCTCCTTCTTCAGCGGGCTTCGCTCCACACTGAGCGTCCACACAGCTCGCGATCTCGCACAATCCCTGGGGGGCAGGACAGTCCGCATCCTCCTCACAACCCACAGGAGTCTCTCCACCGCTCTCACCCGACTCCTCTCCCCCTCCAGTCGGAGGAGCAGGCGGCAAAGGTGGAGGAGAAAGGGAAGGACAGCCTCCCAGAACAATGGCAAACAAGAAGAGACCCACCAGGGGGCGATTCATGGGAAGCTCCTCGGGCCAAACAGGCCATCCAAGACAAGTCATGCGGTTCGTCGAAGAGGGTACGTTCCGCCTCAAAGCCTGTAAAGCCTGAGGTTCCGGACCTCCACTACGCAACGCCCCCAACTTCAACCAAAGCAAAGTTCAATTTGACGCGGAAGACCCGAATGTGGTTTATCCCGGGGCACACACACTTCAGACAAAGGAACACACCATGTCCTTGATGCAACAGTTTGACGCTGCCACGGTTCGAGTCCAGGCACTCCCGACGGCAAGCCCCGAGATCATGCTGAAACTCTATGGGCTCTACAAGCAGAGCACACACGGCGACGTCTCTGGAGATCGCCCTGGAATGCTGGAGATGCGTGCCCGCGCCAAATTCGACGCCTGGGCATCCCGCCGCGGCATGAACACGGAAGAAGCCCGCGAAGAGTATGTGGAATACGTCGAAGAGCTCCTCGGCGAATAATCTCCCCACCGCTGGATGAATGGATGGCACGCACCCCCTCGACGATGATGCCCCTCGGGACCACGGCTCCCGATTTCTCGCTCCCGGATACGGTAGGAACCCCGATCGGACGGGACGACTTTTCCGGGTCTCCCGCGCTCCTCGTGATGTTCATCTGCAATCACTGCCCCTTCGTGATTCACATTCGCGAGGAACTGGCCGCCCTCGGCCGGGACTATGGAAAACGGGGAGTGGGAATCGTCGCCATCAATTCCAACGACGTGGAGAACTATCCCGACGACAGCCCCGCCAACATGAAGGAAGAGGCCGCTTCGGCGGGATACACCTTTCCCTATCTCTTTGACGAGACGCAGAAAGTGGCTCACGGCTATCGCGCCGCATGCACTCCTGACTTCTTCGTCTTTGACCGGGATCAGCGACTCGCCTATCGGGGTCAGCTGGACGGCAGTCGGCCGGGCAACGACGTTCCCGTCACGGGAGCCGATCTACGCAGAGCACTCGATGCCTTGTTGGACGGCACCCCCGTGACCCCCGATCAGCTCCCAAGCATCGGGTGCAACATCAAGTGGAAAGCGGACAACGCGCCGGACTACTTCCCCCCCGCACCCTCCGGAACACTCCGTTGAAACATTTCGTCGGCGTGGATATCGGCGGCACCCGCCTCAAAGCGGGATTGGTGGACAGCGCGCA
>CAVOCR010000430.1:0-3170 GCA_963694245.1 Myxococcota bacterium | reverse complement strand
GAGGAACACGAGGACTGGGAACTCTGCGCGAGCGGACCGGACTTCTGCGAGGTGCTCTTCGAAGACTCTGCGGGCTGTGCTGCCGTGTGCGACGCGCTGGGCCTCGTCTGTCATGCGGTCTGGGAGAACGTGAACAAGACCTGCGCTCCTGACACGACCCTTGCACCCCTTGCCTGCGAGCCCGGGAGCGGCCACCAATCCGATTACTGCATCTGTCGGGCCCCGGACTCGACCTGTACCCCCGACTGCACCAGCAAAAACTGCGGAGACGATGGATGCGGAGGCTCTTGTGGCATCTGCCAGGGAGGATCCACGTGCGTCGAGGATCAGTGCGCATGCGCCCCTGCATCCTGTGAATCAGAGCTGCTCCATTGCGGAGGCAGCTACGACGACGGATGCGGAGGGACCTTCTCCTGCACGGGAACATGCCCTCCCGGATTTCCCTGTGAACAAGGATATTGCGGAGGCCCCCCAGCGCCCTGCACGAGCGGTGACTGCCCGGCATTCCCAGGAGCTGAGGGAGAAGGGATGCATTCGGTCGGTGGACGCGGGGGAGATGTCTGTCATGTGACGAACCTCAAGGACTCCGGATCCGGCTCGCTCCGCGCCTGCACCAGCGGCCAATCCGGCCCCCGCACCGTTGTCTTCGACGTCGCAGGCCGCATTCAGCTGAAGTCATCCCTGCAATTCACCAAGAACAAGCTCACGATCGCGGGACAGACCGCTCCGGGGGATGGCATCGTCATCAGCGGATACGGTGCCCTGTTCAGCGCCGACGACGTCATCGTCCAGCACCTCCGCTTCCGCGCCGGAGACTCCAAGGCTCCCGACTGCCCCGGCGGCGGAAACGGGTTCACGGAGGACTGCGTCACGTTGAAGGGATCGCGCATCATCGTCGACCACGTCTCCGCCTCCTGGGGCATCGACGAGAACCTCTCCGGCGGCAACGCGTTCAAAGACATGACCATCCAGTACTGCATCATCGCGGAGGGACTCTGGCAGACCGGACTGTGGCATGGGGAGTGCAACGATCTCTACGAACCCGGCGGAGACAAGGGGCACTCCATGGGCGGCCTCTACAAGCCCAGCCAGGGGGACGGCGACCTCTCCATCCACCACAACCTCTTCGCCCACAACGGCAACCGCAATCCGGCCGTGGGGACCTACGACGAGGATCAGTCCATGAGGGCCGACATCCGCAACAACGTGATCTACAACTGCCCTTCGATGGGATACACCTCCGGGGCCTCCGAGAAAGTCGAGGTCAACTACGTGGGGAACTACGGCATCTTCGGCCCCTCCTCCAGCTCCGACGACCTCTTCAAGGGCAACGAGGACAACAACCTGAAGCTCTACCGGGACGACAACCGACTCGACAAGGACAAGGACGGGAAGTTCGATGGCATCGATCACGGCTCGTCGATGTTCGGCGGAGACTTCGACAGCACAAGCTCCCCGTTTACCTTCAAGCCCGTGACCACCCACGACTCCAGCGAGGTCCCGGACATCGTCCTCGCCTGGGCCGGGGCGCGCCCCTGGAGCCGCGACGAACCCGATGAGCGGATCCTCGAAGACGTCGAAGACAACAAGGGGAGTCTCGTCGACACCCCGGAAGAAGCGGGAGGCTACGGGGAACTGGACAGCGGAACCCCCGTCACGGACTCCGACGGAGACGGCATGCCCGATGACTTCGAGGCCGCCTACGGAACCAATCCCCAGTCAGCAGACAACAACGGCGATGTCGACGGGGACGGATACACCAACCTCGAGAACTACCTCCACTATGCGGCGCGCCCGCGCTGACCAGCCCCCGGCACCATTGACCTCCCGAGAGGGAGGCCTACGAGAACTCTGCGCTTCCGCCAGGCGAACGAACGGGCTCTCCCCGGGAAACGAAGTCCGCACGCAGCGCTCCGAAGCGCAGATAGAGCGCGGGCATCACCAGCAGATTCAGAAGCGTGGCGCTTCCCAGCCCCCAGAGAATGACGATCGCCATGGGAGTCTCAATCTCGCTTCCAGGCTTTCCACCCGCCAGTACAAGTGGCAGCAGTCCCAATCCCGCGGACATCGCCGTCATCAGAATCGGGGAGAGTCGCTCACGGGCCCCGCGAACGACCGCCTCCGTCAGATCCTGGACCCCCTCCACGCGCACGAGATGATGAAAGTGGGTGATCATCATGATTCCGTTGCGGGTCGCGATCCCAAAGAGCGTGATGAACCCGATCAGCGAGGCCACTGAGACCACGCCGCCAGCCAGATGAACGCCCACCACTCCTCCGATCAGCGCCAGCGGAAGATTGACCATGACCAACACGCCATCCCGAACCGTCCCCAATGCCACACACAGCAAGAGGAATACGACGAGGAGCACGACCGTACCGACCACAAAGAGGATGCGGGAAGCTTCCTGAGCGCTCTGGAACTGCCCCCCGTATTCGAGGCGATAGCCCGTCGGAAGAGAAAGATGCGCGCCGAGTTCCTCTCGAATGTCGGCGACCACCGATTGCAGATCACGCCCCGCGACATTGCAGGACACCACGATCTTGCGCTCGACGTTTTCCCGACTGATCACGTTGGGTCCCACATCCCGATGAACGTCCGCGACCACATGGAGCGGGAGCCGCGCCCCCGTGGGAGTTCCGATATGCGCCTCCTGAACCGCGTGCAGCGTATCGATGGCAGAAGCATCGTAGCGAACGACCAGCTCGACCTCGGCCTGACCCTCCAGAACATGGCTCACTGTCCTGCCCTGAAACGCCGTCTCAATCTCGTGGGCGACGCCCTCCACCGTCAATCCATAGCGAGCGATGGCGGCGCGATTGAAACGAACCGTGACGAAGGGCACCTCCGCCTGACGCTCAATCGACAAATCGGCCACGCCGTCGATCTCCGCCATGAGCGTCTCCGCTCGCTCTGCCAGATCCCGAAGGTCATGAAGCTCCGGCCCGAAGATCTTCACGGCGATGTTCGCGCGGGTCCCGGAGAGCATGTGATCGATCCGGTGTTCAAGAGGCTGACCGATGATCACGTTCGTCCCGGAAAGATCCCCAAGAGACGTCCGAAGACGGGCGAGAAATGCGCTGCGCTCCTTCGCCTCCAGGGGACGGAGTCGAGCCTCGATCTCCGAACTGCTCACGGGCTGTGTGTGCTCGTCGCGCTCCGCACGCCCC
>CAVOCR010000429.1:0-3171 GCA_963694245.1 Myxococcota bacterium | reverse complement strand
CACCTGCGTGTCGTCTGGGGCGTCCACGGCATCCACCGCGTCCGAGGTGGCGTCCACGGGGGGGTCGGGATTCTTTTTGGATGAATCCGGACAGCCCGCGACAAAGAGCCACGCGACGCAACACACCAGCACTCGAAGGGCGTTTGCGCTCATCGGCTGCCCTCCGTCATCACGCTGTCAATGAGAGTCCATCCGCGCGTTCGGGCTTCACCGTAGGGATAGGCCCTGTGAATCAGCACCGACCGAACCTTCGGGTCGGGGCAGGGCGTCTCGAAAAGATGGGTGGACGTCCACGAGTCCTGGGGAAGCAGCCGGTTGTCACTGGCCACATCCACAGCGCGGTAATGGGGAACCATCCGGCTTCCATCTTCACCGACCATCACACGCGCGAATCCGAATCCTGGCGCACCTGCGAGGCCTCTCGACACCGCGGAGTCTTCTGGCCAGGCATCCGGCTCCACGAGATAGGCGACGTCGCCGTCTGGCAACGGTTCGTCGAGGACGACCTCTCCATCCACCACATCGACGATGACCGAGGCTCCCGCATGAAATTCGCTGCGCATGCCCTTGTCTTCAGCGGAAAACGTTCCGTCTCCAAAGGGGCCGAACCCCGTGTAGTCCAGCCAGTCCTCTCCGAACGCCACCACGCGGATCTGCTGCCCGGCCTCCGCGTTCTCCCACGTCGTCCAGTCCTCACTGGCTTCCCTGCGCTCCAGATACCCCCCAAAGTCGGGGACGACGCTTCCCCCGATGGGCTTCAACCCCTCTCCATCGCAGCTGGCCTCCACGCGCAGGAGAATGGAGCGCATGGGCTCCCCGGTGGGAATCGCATGCCCCGGGCCGACGTTTTTCACCTTCGCAGCCACGGTCAACACGCCATCTTCCACCGATTTCTCCATGAAAACGGCCGCGGCGAGGTTCAAGAGGGAATGCTCGTCGCTGCGAGGCCCGTACCAGGTGTGCTTTCGGAGGATGCCCGGGGGGCGAAACCAGCCTGCAACCACGCCGAGGCTCTCTTTGACCAGTTGGAGGTCCGCTGTGTTCTCGACCGTTGGGTTCGGGGGCATGTGACACGACTGACAAGGGGCGGACGGGTTCATCGGTCCCGCTTCCCATTCCGCATAGGTGGAATGAACTGGAAGGCGTCCCGATGGCCATCGATCCGCATCGATGCTCACGCCGGGTACGAGGACCGGCTGATCCTGCTGATGGCAGCCCGCGCACAGGGTCGACTCGTGGTAGAGCTCCCGAGCCACGCTTCCCATGTTGGCGTTCACCACATCGCCATCGGGCCCAAAAGCCAGGGGGAGCCATTCGCCCAGCTGCTCCGAAAAGGGTTTGTCCAGTGGGCGGACAATCTTCAAGACCCCGCCGATTCCGGGACTCAGGGAGTCCAGATCCACCGATTCCACCCGGTGGCATACATCGCAGTGGACGCCATATTCATAGGCGACCCCGTCCGCTTCCAGGAGGTCTCTGCCTCCAACCACTCCGTTGATGCCTGGCGCGTGGCAGTTGGCGCATGCCCCGTTGGTGCCAAAGTCCTGGACCGCTGGAGCGATGACACACACCGCCTCCGCAGGCAGGCCTCCCGGCGCGGGGAGCACTTTCCATTCGCCTCCCTCTTCGAGGCACGCCACTTCCTCTGCGATGGTGCCATGCCGTCCCTGGTAGACATCGTAGAGAATGGGGTTGGACGCCGAGCTACGGTGCACGGAATCTTCGAATTCGTGGTTTGTCGTGTGGTGACAATGCCCGCACTCCCAGAGGACAAGTGCGTTTCCGAACTCGCCGGGAGACTTGAATTCATAGTCTTCGTTGTCCACGGGCGAAAAGCGCTCCAGCGCGACCACGGCCTCTGCATCTCCCTCAAGCACGTAGGAACCCCGGGTTCGTGCCTCCGGATGCAACGCCATGACGAAAAGATCCCCCTCCACCGAGGGATCCAACGCGACCACCGCCTGTCCGTTGACATTGGTTTCCCATCGCGCCGTATTCCCCCCCTGGCTCACGATCGCGCCGGAGACCGGCTCCCCGTCCAACGTCACATTGACGACCAGCGGCAGCGTCGGGCTGAGGGCGGACTTCAGCGTTTTCGAAGAAATGTCCGGGCTCGAGGGGGCGTCGGAACGATCGATTTCACAGCCTGTCGGCCCCGTGAGAAAGGCGAGCAACAGCAACAGCAGCATGGATTGAGGTTTCATCACCCAGACAGCATAGACGGATCAGCGATTGATTCAAGCACTGATGCGTCATAGCATCACGTCATAATCCTGAAACACGGAGCTGGAGCAAGCATGAAAAACAAACGATATTGGGCACTGGCCGCGCTGGTTGGAAGCCTTTGCCTTGGAGGCTGTGAATCCACAGCCCCGGAAGAAGATTCCGCAGCCACCGTCAAGCTGGGAGAGTTCGATCTCAATGGAGACGGATTCCTGACCGCAGACGAGTGGGAGGACACCGGGGGAGGCACGAAAACCTTTGAAGAGGCGGACGCCAACGCGGACGGCAACATCGGCGAAGACGAACTCGCAGCGGTGATGGGGGGCATGGCGGAAGGTCAGATCTTCATCCCCGCCCCTCTCGTATGTGAGGTGGGAGTCGCGGGCATCCTCACCACGCCCACGGGGGACGTCTCGCTCGACAGCGCGACCGTGGAAGCCTCTTCGGTTCACCTCGGTTCGGGGTGCCTGACGTCCCTGGAGTTCACCCTCTCCTGGGGAGATGGATGTGAACTCAGCGCCGCGGCGAGCGTCGTCGACGCCCAGTGGCAGATGGAGTCCGCGTCGGTCTCCGATGGTTGCGCAGACCTCGCAGATTTCGCGGGTCTCGTATTCAACGAGGGCGCTTCGACCTTCGCCCTCGTGAGCGGACCCTCCGCGGAGGCCACGGAAGAAGAGGAATGCGTCGCGGGAGCGGACGTGAACATGGTGGGGCGGCTGCTTTTCGGGACCACCGCCGACGCCCCGGCCATCGCGCTCTCCGGCGTGAAGCTGAATGGCAACATCTTCAGTTCGCTCTGGGAAGACACCTCAGGCGCCGCCGGGGGATCCTGCGGCACGGTCCCTGAGACCTGTGTCGAACAGGGCTGCGGGACGGACTCGTATGGCGTTGCGTGCGGCGTGTGTGAGGACAGCTTCACTTGTGTCGAAGGGAGCTGTCAGGTCTGGA
>CAVOCR010000428.1:0-3174 GCA_963694245.1 Myxococcota bacterium | reverse complement strand
AGGATCACCGCACCGACTGCCGCGGTCATGAGGAGACCATAGACCCACCGGTAATCCACCAGCCAGGGGATGGACTGTTCCACTGCGGCGAGGGATTGCTTCACCTGGAACGTGTTGCCGCCCCCGAAGGACCCTCCAATGCACAGCAACGCGAACATCACGGCGAGGACGCGGCCCAGGCCGCCCATGTTCTTCTCGGCCAATCCTTTGGACAGATAGTGCATCGCACCACCCATGACTTCTCCCGTGGGAGATACGGTCCGATATTTCTGCCCCAGCGTGCATTCCGAGAACTTGGAGGCCATGCCCAGAAGCCCCGCGACCACCATCCAGAACGTCGCTCCGGGTCCCCCGATGCTGACGGCGATGGCGACTCCCGCGATGTTCCCCAGTCCGACCGTCGCGGACAGCGCCGAGGTCAAGGCCTGAAAATGGCTGACCTCGCCTTCATCGTCGGGATTGTCATACGTTCCCTTGACCACCTCGATGGCGTGTTTGAAGAGGCGGAAATTTACAAAGCGCATGCGGATGGAGAAGAACACCGCGCCGAAGATGAGCCAGAGGACAATGAGAGGGAGCGCCAGTCGGCGGTCGGTCTGAAGCGTGACCTTCCCTTCCGAAATCAGGGCGGAAAAACCTGTCGCGGGGGAGATCCGGGTCCCATCCATGAGGGTCCCGAGGAGCTCGATGTCCTGAGTGCTCAGGGTCAACTCTTCGCCTTTTGTGTCCCAGGACTGGGCGCCCTTGAGTCCAAGAGTCATCACGTGAGTCGTGTTTCCGCCATGGAACCGGGCATGACGGAGGACGCCCTCCCCGGCCTTGAACATGTGGCTGATCTGACCGGTCACGGCGTCGAGGACTGTCACATGACCATCGGAAGACGCCGTGAGGAGATGTCCTCCCGAGCTGTCGAAAGCGACCGATACGAGGGGCAGGCTGCCTGGAAACGTGGCGAGAATTGCGCCATCCTTCCAGACCTCGGCCACACCTGTGGAGCGTCCTACGAGCAGATGAACACCGTCCGGACGCCATGCGATGTCGGAGACGGACCCCGCCCCCTTCGGCAAGGCGATCGGCGTCTTCCCTTCCCCCTTCCACAGAAGAAGACTTCCATCTCCGCAACCCATCGCGACTTGATCGTGATGAACGGGATTTGCCGCCATGGCAACGAGCCCACCGCCGCACAAACCCTTCTTTTCAATGACATCCTCTCCCGCACGATCCCACACTTTCAGGCCGCCGGTGGCGTCTCCGAGAGCGACATGACGGCCGTCATGGGTCACGGCGCTGCTGGTGATCTCATTGGAGAGGATGAATCGGTTCTGAAGCTCGCCGTCGGTCTTGAGCAGGCTGATGTCCCGCTTCTTCTGAACCCACACGCCCCAGCCGATGGGATCCGCGAGCAGGGCCACGGCGTCATTGTCGAAGGCATCGGAATCCACCAGACCTTCGTCGTTGTCCCAGAAAATCAGATCCCAGAAGAAGACCGTGGCGATCATTCCCACGAGGTCCCCAAACACACCGTCGATGCGCTCTTCGATCGTCGGCTCGGCTGCGGGCAGCGGTGCCGGGATTCCCGTCGCGCCCACGGTGGCCCGCGTGGTGGCGCCGCTTTGAGCGAAAACAGGGAGGGGGCTGAGGCCGCCCAGAAGAACGAGGAGGAGAAAGAGCGCGGTACCGCGAGTTCTGAGAAACATCGGAATCTCCAGTGCTGGGGAGCCCCCGGTGTATCGCAAAGTCTGTCTTTTTCGCAAGGGAGGCTTCATTCGAAGAAGCCATGCAGACGCCATTCCCCCAACCGGCAGTCCCTGTAGATCCACCAACGGCCCCCCTCCTCGAGGGTCAACACATGATAGTCTCGCTGGAACGGACGGTCCCACCACTCTCCACAGAGGCGCTCAACAGGTCCCATGTGGACAATCAATCGTCGCCGCCCGCGCCAGAGAATTCCTTGTCCATCGCCGGAAAACACGATGCCCTCGGGCGTCTGAAGGAGACGCGTCGGACGCACACCGGCTGCCCGGGACACTCCGCCAGGACGATGCGTCGGTTGAAACGACGCCCGGACCACTGCGCTCTCCGGACGATGGGAATCCGCGGGGTGCAATGAATGCACCGCCTCACTCCCCAGCGCGGCGGAAAGACGGCCGAGAAGAGCATGCAGGGGCTCTCCGCCCCGCGCCGTTCCGTCGAGAAGATTCTCCTGGGAGCCTGCGAAGGCCTGAACCCCTTCTGTCCAGACCGCGACCGCCACGACCGGTTCGGGGAGGCGCACATGCTGGAGACGGTGCCGCGCCATCGCCAACAGCACGGAGGCACGACGTTGAGGACAGCTCAACCGAAAAGACTCCGAGTGCGGCACCCCGACGTCCATCTCCAACTCCAGAGCCCAGGTCACTGCCGCGACACCCCTCCCCCGCATCCTTCCCTCCAGGCGAATCAGGAGCGACCGCAGCGCAAACGCCAACCCTTCCAGAGCGAGGCAGGGATCCGGCAGATCCATTCGTTCACGAAGGGGGGCCTGTGCTCGACGCCAGTTCAACGCCTCCTCCCACACACCCCGGGATTTCTGATGCAGCCGAATCCCGGCATCGCCAAAGCGCCGGGCCATCTCGTGTTCTCCGAGCGCAGCCACCGCCCCGAGATGATGAATGCCCACTGCGGCGAGCGCAGCGACGATCCCGCCGTCCTCGTTCACTGCAGCGATGGGCAGAACACCCAGCGCCGCTCGATCCTCCCCCGGCGGCACGATCGTGAAATCTCCCGCGTCATGCTGCGCCATGGCCTGGGCGGTCGCAGGGCGATCCGCCACCGCCCCCCGTGCCCGGACGTCCTGGGTCTCAAGGGATGCCTGCACACGCTTCGCAAGGGCCTCCTCCCCGCCGTGGAGATGCGCAGTGGCGCCCACACTCAAAAGCAGACAATGCCCCTCCCTCCACACGGCCCGCGGACTGACCCAGCCCAGCGCCTCTGCGATCGCCTCCATGCTCCGAGCCTCCCCCGCCTCGTCGCGGGGCAGACACTGAAGAGCAGGGAGGCGTGCTCTCGCCTCAGGAAGAGACCATCCCGCCCGAATTCCAGCGCGCAGAGCGGAATCCGACATCGCGCAGATTCGCGCCTTCCCCCCCCCTCCCGCGTGAATGACGATCGTCCCCCCCTGCAGATCCGGACACT
>CAVOCR010000427.1:0-3184 GCA_963694245.1 Myxococcota bacterium | reverse complement strand
CGGGGTCTATCTCGCCTCTTGTCTCGTCTGTGCGGGGAAGGAGGCAGTGAACGCCCGTCTTCCGGAAATGCACAAGAAGATCGGCAAGGATCGGAAGGCCGAGTGCAAGTCATCAAAGAAGAGCGCGCTGAAGGACTGCAAGTCGGGAGAGGTCGCGGAGCTCCGGCGGGAGTGCAAGGACAACTTCAAGGCGGGCAAGTCAGGCTGCAGCTCGGAGAAGAGGGAATGCGCCCAGATGAAGCGCTTTGCGAATCAAACCTTTGGGGCTGGAGCGTCCAGGCTCACTGGATCCTGTGGGGGGGGCTACAGCAACTGCATGGCCGGAGTGAAGCGGGAGAACAAGCAATGCACCGCCAATGCCGCGGCGATGGAGGGAGCTTGCAAGGACGAGGTCGAGGCGGACGGGATCCGTTGCATGGCGGTCGCGGGGAGCGTTGGAATGGATGCCGAGGAGGCCGCGAAGGTGGCCCTCGAGGCGGATCGGAAGGCGCGTTCACACGTCTGTTCCAAGGAAAAGAAGAGCGGAAAGAGCGCTTGCAAGCTCCAGAAAAAGCTGTCGTCAGGCGAGTGTTCGACGGCGAAGAAAGAGTGCAAGGAGAGCAATCGGGTCAAAAATCTCTACAACGATCACACCGACATGTACATGCGCACCAGCAATTGCGGATCCGACGCGCGGGACTGCAATCGGTCCGCGAAGGAGACGATGAAAGAGTGCATGGCGAGCGCAGATGAGCAGTACGAGTCGTGCGTCGCCGGGGAAGACGAAGAGTAGTTTCCATCAGGGACGCAAGGCTCCGGAGGCTTCGCTGGGGGGCTTCCACCGGGGCTCGTGTGTCGCCATCACGTCCCTGAGCACGTCCTCATCCACGTTGCCTCCACTGTCCTCGCCGGTTTTCCTCTCCCGAGCCTGTCTCCCAGCCGAAGTGCATGCCCTCTGGCATGGCTGCGCCTTCTTCGCCAGAGCCGTTTCCTCCGGAGCTGCCCCAGTTCGCAGGATCGCTGGTGGTGTTGTCGGTGGCCGCTTCCTCTGTCCCTGGATCGCAGGAGGAGAGGACAAGGAGGGGCATGCCCAGAGCCGAAACGCGGAACAGGCGGGTGCGGGACATGGAGACTCCTTTGGCGTTTCAAAGGAGAGTAGGAGAGGGATGAATACAGGGAAAGCGGTTGTTTCTGACTCCTGGAGTCAGTTTTTTTGATCTTTCAGGGGTGGGGCCATGCAGTCTCGCGAACATCGCGGAGTTTTTGGACAAAAGTCTGGAGTTCCGGGGGCAGTGGGGCCTCGATCTTCACTGGTTTTCCGCTGATGGGATGCTCGAGTTCGAGTCGGAGCGCATGCAGCGCCTGCCGGGGACAGGGAGGACCGATGGCGGTCCATTCCGGGGGGGTGTAGAGGCGCTCCCCGCAGAGAGGGTGCTGTCGTTCCTGGCATTGGAAGCGGATCTGATTGCGCTTTCCCGTGACCAGCTCCACATGGAGAATGGTCACGTCGTCGTGACGCGAGACGACTGTGAAATGGGCGGTTGCCTTCTTCGCCTTCGGGTGGTTGGGGAGGCTCTTTCGCAGGACGTTGTTCTTCGGGTCCCAGAACACCCAGTCTTCCCATGTTCCGGTGTCCTCCCGCGGTCCTCCCTGAACAGCGACCCAGTAGTGTCGTCCGATCGTGTGGTCCCGGAAGGTCTTCTTCAGCTTGTCTGCGGTCGCGGGGTTCTTGGCGAAGAGCACGATTCCGGAGGTGTCCCGATCGATGCGGTGGACGATGGTGGGACGTTTCTTCTGGGGCTTGAGATAGGCGGTCATGAGCTTGCGGGCGTTGGGACGCTCCCGCTCCTGTTGCCGGGTCGCGGAATCGGTGAGGAGACCCGCGGGCTTGTTGAGCGCGACGATGAACTCGTCCTCCAGGACGATGTCGAGTCCTTTGGAGAGAAGCTCTCGATGGGCGCTTGTGTGCGGTTTCGAGGTCCCGGGCCGATCCCAGTGGATCTCAAATCGGTCTCCTCTGGAGATGCGTCTACCGGCATCGGTGGAGGTGGTCCACTCTCCATTGAGCTTCACCTTCCCCGATGCAATCACGGTCTTGGCCTTGTTGCGTGACGGCACGGAGGAGGCCTGCGCGATCCACTGGGCGAGTTGAAGCCCCTCGGTGGTTTCGTTGGCTTCTTCCCTCTCCATCGGTGTGCGCTTCATGGGGTCGCTCGGGGCTCGCTGAAAACATCCCCGGGGCGCCGGGGTGCATGGGATTCCGAGCATTTCATCCAATGCCGGGGCTCTGCATGCAGTTGTATCCAATCGCCGGGACCTTTACCAGCCGATGGCCTGGATCCGCGAGCCTTTCCCGGCTGCGAGCCCGATGAACGCGCCTGTTGCCTGGGAATGGCTGGATACCATCGAGGCATCGTGTGTCAGGTCGGTGTCTGGGCGGTTGCCCGGGGCCTCGCCGTTGGAATCGTTCGAGTCTTGTCCGGGCACGTTCCGTCTCTCCGGAGGTGTCATGGCAGCGGAATGAGGTCGGAGGTGACGATGCCTGTCTGACCCCCCTCTTCTGTGACGGCAGTCTGGGGTATCCCCGGGTACGACCAGCTTTGATAGATGTCGATGGTCGTACCGAACCCCGGTGAGCCTACGACCAGTGCGTCGGAGCACCAGAGGAAGGGGTCGCTCTCGGGCAAGCCAGGATTGGCCACGCATCGCGATGCGTTGACGCCCTTGGAGCGGAGGTCGTTGAGGTTGAGCGTCATCATCTCGTAGGCGAGCGAGCGCTTCGTGAAGTCGTCGAGGTCCTCGATGTCGAAGTACTCGGGGTGCTCCTGTTTCACCTTCACCGCGGTCGCGTAGACTTCGGCCTCATCGGCCTCAGTGTATTCGGTCGGGGCTGGAACGTCCTCCGTTGGGCAGTCGACTGCGATGTCCCGGGAGGCGATCTCCCCGAACCATTCCACGTCCTCCTGGATCATTTGCCAGTCGCTGAAGAAGACTCCTGATTGTGCCGGAGTCTGCAGAGAAAATTCGAAGGTCCACTCGGTATCTGGGGGCACCACCGTTTCCTCAGAGAGCCATACGCGGGTTCCGCTCGGATACAGCGGGTCCTCGTCGTCGACGATCCCCAGCTTGTATCCGGCCGCTCTTGTCCACGTGGTGGTTCCGGTATTGCGCACGACGATGTTGACTGCAGTGAGGGCGTCACAGG
>CAVOCR010000426.1:0-3187 GCA_963694245.1 Myxococcota bacterium | reverse complement strand
CATTTCCCATCCTGTGAGCGCCCGAATGCCGGACACCTCCGCGCCCAGGGCGCCCTCCTCCAGGTGAAAGAGGAACTGGGGGGACTGCAGTACTCCAGCCACCGTCAGGGCAATGGCCTCGTCCGGGCTGCCCTCGGCCCAGTTGAAGTCCCACCAGGCCCTCAAGCGTTGCAACTCCTCCTCGGAGACGGGCCGGCGAAAAGCGCGCTGTGTGAAACGCAACACGCTCTGCCAACCACAGGCCTCCCTCTCTACGGATGGGATGTCCGCCCACGCCTCGCAGGTGAAGAAAACGGGTGACACGAGGGCGAACGCCGCATATCGCACCGCCGCTTTTTGCAGCTCTTCCACGAGGAAAGGAGACGCATGTTGACCCGCTGCGATCCCTTCAAACCCGTGAGCTCCCTGCTCTGCAGGCAAGATCCAGGGCCAGGGCGGCAGCTCCGGCGGAGAAGAACCGAAGAGCCCCACGGCCTGTCCCTCCTCCGGCAGGATAGCGGCCGCAACGGTGGGGGGAGCGGGCCAATCGATTCCAGAGGCTGGCATGCCCAGGAGATCGCGAATTGTGTTGTTGTATTCCGTTGGGGTGAGCATCCGCAGGGCGGCCGGCACCAGATCTGCGCTCGCCACGCCCTCCGCCGGAGTCGGCGTCGACAGCGACCCTCCGGGCGATGCCACGTCGTCCACGCACCCCATGGGGGAGAGGACGAACATCCAACCAATCATGAGCCTGATCCACCGTCGACGCATGCACCTTTGTACCGAATCATGCCGCTCGTTGCACGGATGCGGGTTACAGATCCTCGTCACGGACGACAAGGAGTCCGCAACCGGGCCCTCCCCTCTCTTCCAGGTTTGCCGTGTGGACACAGGCAGGGGATCCCCTTGCCTCCACCCCACACTGGAGACTGGCCATGTTCTGAACTGACGGCGCTTGGGGGCTCCCGGGGATGATTGCCTTCGCGCTCGCTCATTGTGCGTGCGGACCGGCCGACAACGCCCCCCTCGCAGACACCCCGGAAGACGATGAGGTGAGAGAGGCGCTCCTCTCCGACGATGCACATCACTCCATCGACTGCGAGCCATATCATGCCATCAAGAACCCATGCGCGGAGGAATGGGGGAAGCCCGTGGAACGGGTCCAGATGAGCTGCGAAGAGGAGTGTTCCGGTCGCGGACAGGAGGCTCCACAGCCCATCGCGGACTGCCTCGACTCTTCGAAGGATTGCACGAAGATCCTCGCCTCTGTTGTTTTATGGAGACCCGCGGACGGACTCGGCCCCAGGCCATGACGACCAAATGAAACGAGGCGCCCCCCCTGATCTTTTTTCATTGACGTGATCTTTGCGGGACACTAGAAAGCGCGCCGTCACGGCTGGAACGGCGCCCTGACCCAGGGATTCAACGTCTCCGGAATGTGTGAACCATCCGGACACCAGAAGGGAGGACGCATGTCCATCTACATCGCCATCGTACTCACCATCGGATGCCTCGTGCTCCTTCGAACGGTGTACCTCCTGAACGCCACCAACAAGCGGCGAATGCACCAGGCCAGGAATCGTCAGACGTGGACCGCAATCGACGAGCTCGGCGAAGAGCCCATGGACGCCATCGACAACAAGGCGAGAGGCGCCGCCCTTGAACGCATCGAGGAGAGTTTCTCGGTTTCGCGCCGAGTTCTCGTGCCTCTGATCATCATCGTGACCGCGGGATTTGCCTGCATTCCCATCATGGACCAGGCCTCGGCCTCCACGCTCTCTCTCGTGGCGGGTGTGATCACCCTCGTGGTGGGCATCGCGGTCCGCCCCGTGATTGAGAATCTCATGGCGGGGCTGATGATCTCCCATAGCCGAACGATCAACATCGGCGACACCGTATTGCTCGCGGGCCAGTATGGAACGATTGAGGACATCGCCACGAGCCACACGACCCTCAAGACCTGGACCGGCAATCGCTATCTCATTCCCAACGGGAAGCTCCTCACACTCGAGTGTGAAAACCTCTCCCTCACGGACGAGGCGATCCTCACCCATGTCGAATTCGTCGTGGGGTACGATGCAGACCTGGAGAAAGTGGAGGAGATCACCTGTGACGCAGCGAGAATGAGTGAGTGCTTTGATGACCGGGAACCGCCGCGCTTCTGGTACTCGGAACTTCGACCCGAAGGCGCCGTATGCTGGGTCGCTGCGTGGGCACGCACCCCTGGCGAGTCCTGGGCGTTTCAATCCGAGATGCGCCGAAGCATCATGCTGGCGTTTCAGAAGCACTCAATCCCGGTCCACTCCCACCGCCTTCACCTGAATGATCCGAATCCTCGGGCACGTTGACCGCCCCCCCATATCGGGGATCCCCCCGGAGGCCCTTCGCGAGGCTGTAACAGAGCAGCAGAATCAGCACGCAGAACGGGAGCGCGAGGGAGATCACTCCCGCCTGAAGTGCCCTGAGGACCTCCGCCCCCCCAGCGTACAGGAGCACTCCCGCCGTTGCCCCTTCCGCTGTCGCCCAGAAGATGCGTTGCCAGATGGGCGGATCTGGATTGCCCCCCGATGTGAGCATGTCCACGACAAAAGACGCCGAGTCCGATGAACTCACGAAGAAGATGATGACTGCCAATGCCGTCAGAAAGCTCGAGACCTGCGACCATGGGAGTTCCTCGAGCATCGCATACACCGCGACGGCCGGGTTGGCCTGAACCAGCTCGGAGAGCGGCACCCCCGCTGCTTCCATCGAGAGCGCAGTCCCACCGAACACGGAGAACCAGAGTATCGAGACACTCGTCGGAACGAGCAGGACGGCCAGCAGAAATTCGCGGATGGTCCTCCCACGGGAAATCCGGGCCACGAACATCCCAACGAACGGAGCCCAGGAGAGCCACCAGCCCCAGTAGAAAACCGTCCAGTTGAGGATCCATTTCCCCTCCTGCTCCGGATCCCCCGCGCCCATTCGAAACGCCTGATCGATCAGGCTCGAGACATAGGCACCCGTGCTCTGAACGAGGGAATTCAGAATGTCGATCGTGGGACCGAAGACGAACACAAACACGAGCAGGCAGCCCGCAAGAATCATGTTGCCCTCGCTCAAGCGCTTGATCCCCTTGTCGACCCCGAGGACCAGGGACACGGTCGCGGCGAGCGTGACCAGGGCGATCAGCAGGAGCTGAGTATCCGTGGTGTCCGCGGTCCCAAAG
>CAVOCR010000425.1:0-3191 GCA_963694245.1 Myxococcota bacterium | reverse complement strand
CGACTTGTGCCGCGGACGCCGTACACGGCGATCGCCGAAATAGGAATGGATGATTCGGCCCTCGAACGGGTGCTGGAACTGGACCCCGCGGATTTCGTGGGCGTGAGGGAGTAGTCGCATGGATTTGATTGACCGGATTCATCATACGCGCTTTCTCGGGCGCGAGTTCTTGACCTGGCTGTGGTACCGCACTGAGCTGCAAGAGGAGATCTTTCGCCTCGATGACGTGCCGCCCATGATGATCTCCTTCGATGATCGCCTGGTTCTAGAGGCGGCCGTGGAGAACATTCGCGAGATCAATACGATTCGTGGAGAGAGTCCGACTCAGACCGCTGAGGCACGTGCGGCACTCCGCATGGGCAAGAAGGTGGTTCAGGCGCGACTGACCGTGGGGCTTGGAACCCAGGAGTGGGTGTGCGTCATCAAGGCAGATGAACTCTCCGTCAGCGGAATCAAGGTTCCCGCGGTGCTCAAGGATGCGGAGGATGATGTCCTCATGGAGCGCATTCATCTCCTCGATCAACTGGAAGATGCGCTGGATGCGCTCTACCGGGAGTTTCTCCGTGTCCGCATGGAAGATGCGCTTTGGAAGCCCGAGTTGGAATCGATTCGCGACTGGATCGCGACGGCTTCTTGACTCAGCCCTCGAGTCCCCGTTCCTTCCACGCGTCCAGCCCCGCCCCGAGAATGTGCATGGCGTCCGTGAGGTCGCTCTCTTTCAGCACGTAGGCGATTCGCACTTCATCCAATCCCTTTCCGGGGGTCGCGTAGAAGCCTGAGGCCGGGGCGACCATCACGGTTCGTCCGTCGACTCGGAAGTCGGTCAGAAGCCAGGTCGCAAACGCCTCTGCATCCTGAAGTGGGAGTCTCGCCACCGTGTAGAATGCGCCTTCAGGGCGGTGCGCCGTGACTCCCGGGATTTCCTGCAGCGCGTCATGCAAGGTGTTTCGACGGGCGACGTATTCTTCGAGCACGCCCTCGAGATAGGAGGCGGGCGTTGTGAACGCAGCGATCGCTCCGAGCTGATCCACGGTCGCTGGACAGAGTCGCGCTTGTCCGTAGCGTGTCGCAGTTTCCAGGATCTCCTTGTTGCGGGTCGCGAGATAACCGACCCGCGCACCACAGGCGCTGAATCGCTTGCTGACGCTATCGAGGATCACCACCCGATCTCCCAGCCCCTCGAGATGAAAGGCGCTGGTGAAGCTTCTGCCGTCGTACACAAATTCGCGATAGACCTCGTCTGCCAGCAGGAAGAGGCCATGATTGGAGACGACTTCACCCAGGGTCTGCACTTCTTCGGGGGTGTAGACGACGCCCGTGGGGTTTCCAGGATTGCAGTAGAGGATCGCACGGGTCCGGGGCGTGATTGCAGCCTCGATTTCCGTACGCTCGGGAAGGCGGAATCCGTTTTCGACATCTCCGGGAAGGGGACGGACATGGATTCCCGCGGCGGAGGCGAAGCCCAGATAGTTGGTATAGAACGGCTCCGGTACCAGGACTTCGTCACCGGGGTCGGTGATGGCGAGAAGGGTGAAGAGGATGGCTTCGCTGCCACCCATGGTCACGATGACTTCCTCGGGCGACAAAGCGACATCGTACGCTTCCCAGTAACGCGCCACAGCCTCTCGCATCTCTGGGAGTCCGGCGCTCGGTCCATAGGCGAGAACGGGGCCCTTGTATGCGGCGTAGGCTTCCAACATCTCCGTTGGGGTGCCGATGTCGGGTTGTCCGATGTTGAGATGATGGATGTGGGCGCCTTCCCGACGGGCTGCATCGGCGAAGGGGACCAGTCGACGAATGGGACTCGCGGGGACGTTTCGACCCCGGCTCGACAAGCGAACAGGCTGATTCATCACAGACTCTCCGGAGGGCAGTGACGCCGTCTGAGGACCAGGGCGAGTGCGCAGAGCATCAGGGACATGGGGGCGCTCTGGCTGAAAGGGCCGCGGCTCGTTGCGCAGCCCCCTGCATCGGCAGTTGGGTAGCTGGTTGTTCTCGGGCAAATGGAGGTCGTGGCGCTCAGGGAAGCCGTGGGTCCGAGCGAGACGAGGTCAAAGCAGGGGTCTTCCTCATTCGTGATCGTCAAGGCGAGGGGAGCGCATTCCTCCCCGAAAACCATCCATGGCCCTCCAGTTTGACTTTGAAGGGCCCAGCCCGGAGCCGTACTGCTCATCGTCAATTCGAAGAGGGCGCCGATCCCACTGTCGAGACAGTCCAGGAGGCTGAAGGTCCTGGCGCATGCCTCATCGGTCGGAAACGAAGCGTCTGGATCGCGTTCCACATGGCCCGACACAACGGGAGTCTCGGCGGTCGCCGTGCCGGTTCCGGTCGTGAATTCACGGGCAGGAAGGGTCTTCTGCGTTCCATTTCCCGCCGCGAATTCAATCACGAGCTTCTGGACCGAGTTTGGCGCCAGCATGCCGGGGTCGTAGGACCAGGATTCGGGGGGCGTCTGCCCCAGCGGGGTCAGCAACTGGTCATTCAGGCGCACCGTCACCGAATGGGTGGCGGCGGGTACGACAAAGATCCCCGCGTTGACAGGGATGTCGAGCATCCCTTTCCCCGGCCAGCTCCAGACGATCTCTTGAGGGGACGCCGCGCAGTCTGCAAACGCCCGACTTCCGGCCGGGAGCAAGAGAAGAATCATCAAGGGAACCAGGGTGATGGGTCGTTTCATGCGCGGGAGACTACCAGAGTCTTCGGAGTCGTCAATCACCGTTCTCCGCAGCTATCGTGTGCCCCCTGGCTGTGCTAGTCTGACCGTCGATGGACCCCCGAGAATACGAGACCATGTTCCGCGTGGAGGATCACCATTGGTGGTTCGTGGGGAGTCGCAGGATTCTCCTCGAGATGACGCGGCACGTCTGGTCTCGGGATGGCGGCGTGGATGTCCTGGATGTCGGCTGCGGAACGGGCGCGACGCTCGCACAGCTTCCCGCCAACTGTCGTGGCGTCGGCGTCGAGATGGAGCGACTGGGAGCCCAGAGCTGCATGGCGCGAGGATTGCCGGGCATCGTCCGGGCGCGAGGGGAGGCTCTTCCCTTCGCAGATGCATCCTTCGACCTCGTGTTTGCCCTCGATGTACTCGAACACATTCCCGATGATCGCGCCGCAGCCGCGGAGTTGATGCGTGTTCTGCGGCCCGGGGCACGTTGCTCGTGACGGTGCCAGCGCATCCTTTCCTGTGGAGT
>CAVOCR010000424.1:0-3192 GCA_963694245.1 Myxococcota bacterium | reverse complement strand
GGCATTCCCCGGCAGTGCGAACTGGAAGATACCAACCAGGCGCCGGCCTAGGTCGTCCAAACCGGTTCGGGGGACGCGTGGGACACAGCAGGGATTCACTCAAATTCAATGGATGGGGTCTCGAGGGTCGCTCGTTTGAGCTCGGATCCCATTCCGCGGCGTTCTGGTCGTTTCTCGGCGACGCGCTCGGCACCGATACCTCGGTGGTCACTCCGCCGCTTGGACTCGCAGACATCGCGCTCGGGGACAGCCGTCTGGTGGGCGTCGCTCTGGAATCATTGGAGTCCATCCTCTCCACGGACCGCATCGAGACGAGTCGCCGGGAGCGGGTCTTTCACGCGCTTGGAAGAAGTTATCGGGACGTGCTCCGTCTCCGGAGCGGGGATCTTCCCGAGGTGCCGGATGCAGTCGTGTACCCGGAGACAGCGGATGAGGTGCAGGCTCTGCTTGAATGGGCCACGACTCATCGGGTGGCGGTGGTGCCGTTTGGCGGCGGCTCGAGTGTGGTGGGAGGAGTGGAGGCGCATGGGGGGGCTGAACACCGTGCCCTGGTGACGCTCGACACCACCCGCCTCGATGCCCTCCTGTCGGTGGACGAGGCCTCTCGGACGGCGACTCTGCAGGCGGGAATGTACGGTCCCGATGTCGAGACTGCGCTCTCAGAGCGGGGCTATACCCTCGGTCATTACCCCCAGTCGTTTGAGTTTTCGACACTCGGAGGATGGATCGCGGCGGCCGGATCCGGTCAGTTCTCGAGTCGCTATGGTGCGGCCTCCTCCTTTCTGGTGTCCGCACAGCTGGTGACTCCCACGGGGGTTCTTTCAACCCTCAAGACCCCTCACGCTTCCACGGGACCGGATCTCACGCAGTCCATACTCGGGTCCGAGGGCACGCTCGGCGTGATCACGGAGGCCACGGTGCGAGTCCACCTGGCCCCTGAAAAGCGTGAGATACGGGGCTATCTCTTCCCTGATTTCGAGCGGGGATCCGAGGCGGTTCGGGCGCTGTCCCAGGAGGGCGCTGGGGTGTGCATGATGCGGCTCTCAGACGCGGAGGAGACGGATTATTACCTCCATTTCAAAAGCCTTCGGAAACACGGCGGCGAGCGGTGGATCGACCGCCAGATTCATCGCGTGATGGATGCGTGGGCGGGGGCAGGGGAGGGCGTCTGTGTTCTCCTCGTCGGTGCAGAGGGAACCCGTGCCCAGGTTCGTGAGGTGTTTCCTCAAGTGAGTCGCCGTTGCATGGCCCATCGGGGCATTCCTCTAGGGAAGGGAGTGGGAGATGCGTGGTACCGCACCCGATTTGAAACTCCGTATCTGCGGGCCTCGATGATGGACCGTGGGGTGGCAGTCGACACGCTGGAGACGTCGGCGACGTGGGCCGATCTCCATCGGCTCCACAAGGCCGTTCGGAAGGCCATTTCGGAAGCCATCGCGAGCACTGCGCCGGATCCAGCCCACAGGGCCGTGGTGATGTCGCATGTGTCCCATACCTATCCGGAGGGGGCGAGCCTCTATTTCACGTTCATCTTCCCCATGGCGGAAGGACGCGAGATGGCTCAATGGAAGCAGATCAAATCGGCTGCGAGTCAGACGATTTCCGATCTTGGGGCGACGATCAGTCATCATCATGGAGTGGGTCTGGATCACCGGGATTGGATGGAAGACGAGAAGAGCACGGCCGGAATCACGGTTCTTCACGCGATGAAGAGGGCCCTCGATCCAGAGGGTGTGCTCAACCCGGGCAAACTCATCGGGCACCGAGGGACGAGATGAAAGGGATCAGCAGGAGTGTGGTTCACAAGGTGGTGGTATCCGACGAACTCGACGGCGAGAGGCTGGACAAGGCTCTCGCTGCGCTGGTGCCGGCGGTCAGCAGGACGCTCGCCAGAAAGGCGATCGGTGCGGGCGCGGTTCGTGTGGATGGAAAGCGCGTTCGAATCGCCAGTCGGCCGGTGAACCGGGGGAGTCGCATCGAGGCGGGAGTGGATCATGAGGTGCTCTCTCAAGAGCCCGTGCCGCCCCCAGAAGTTCTCCGACGCGGTGAGGGCTGGTGGGTCGTCTTGAAGCCTCCCGGTCAGCATGTGCAGGGGACTGCGCTGGGGGATCGCGCGACCCTCGAGCGAACAGTGAACCAGGAGATCATCCGCGGACCGGGAGGAGAGGCCTGGCGGCGTGAGGGCAAAGGGGTTCATCTCGTCCATCGGCTTGATGCGGATGCGAGCGGAGTGATGGTGATCGCCTTGAACCCCCGTGTCGCCGATCAGTTGACGGAGCAGATCAACTCCCGGCGGATGGAGCGGCGCTATCTCGCGCTGGTCGAAGGCGCTCCGGAAGAGGCCGAGGGGACCATTGACCGAAAGCTCACACCCCGAGTCAAAGGACGGGTCCGTGTGGCGGATGACGGGCGCGTGGCCGTGACGCGTTACGAGACGCGTGCCGTCTATCCAGAACAGGACCGTTCTCTCGTGGAAGCCCAGCTTCGTACGGGACGCACCCATCAGATCCGGGTTCATTTCGCCGAGGCGCTGGGGGCCATTCAGGGCGACCGGCTCTACGGAAGGGGCCGCAAGGGCGATCGCCTCTGTCTTCACGCGTGGCACCTGTCCTTCGATGATCCAGCGGACGGGAGTCGAGTGGTCGTGGAGAACCTCCCCGACGAGGGCTTCTACGTCGTCTCGGTGTAGTCGGCAGGGGGCGGCGTCCGATCTTCGTCGATGCGTGACAAATCGAGGATCAAGGCCTCGGGATCGTTCGTGTCCATGGGGATGGGTTCCAGCGATCGACCTTTGCACGGTCCCCACAAACACAGCCCCGTGTCGACATCATAGCGTGCGCCATGATGACCACATTGGAGCTCCGTGCGCTCCTGCGTAAAAAAGTCGCCGGTCCCCATGTCGAGGGTCAATGGCAGGTGCGCACAGCGATTGATCCACGCTCGGAGCACTCCGTTTCGTCGGACGACGACGCCGTCCACGGGCCACCCTCTCGCTTCAAACGAGAATGAATACGCTCCATCTTCGGGAATGTCGTTCCATGGAATGTGGAGCCTCTCGACGGGGTCGGTCACGGCTCAGCCCTCACGTGCCTCAAGCCAGCGCTCGGCTTCCAATGCGCTCATGCAGCCGAGCCCGGCCGCGGTGATGGCCTGCCGGTAGCGGGTGTCGGCGACGTCGCCCGCAGCGAAGAC
>CAVOCR010000423.1:0-3194 GCA_963694245.1 Myxococcota bacterium | reverse complement strand
CCAGTGAGATCCTTCTCGATCGCCTCCAGTTCCACGCAGCGCATCGCATCCTGGACCTCCTCCTCCCTCACACGCTGACGGCGGACGCCGCCCGTCGAGCCTGGATTCTCCGTTCCGCGGTCGCGAATGGACTGGGACGTGCTGAAGAAGCCGCCACGGCGCTGGAGCAGGCCCGAGACCTCGAGTCCCACCCCAGCCTCCAATCCACGGTGGAGCTGGCGACGCTCTTTGCCCAGGCCGGGCGACCGGCGGACGCCGAAAGCCTCCTCCAGCTCCATCGGCTTCCAGAGAAAGGACCCGCCGACACGGAAATCGCGGCCTCCGGACTCCTCATACTTGCGGAGATCGCACGACAACGCGGGCACCTGGATCGCGCCCGGTCCCTCGCGTCGCTTGCCCGAGACGTTCTACCAGGCGCCGCCGCTCTCACGGAAGGAAGCGCCTGGTTTCGTGAAGGACGTCTCCAGGAGGCCCAGGAGGCCTACACCCGAGCCTCTCACGATGCACTGGACGAACACAGGACCCGCGCACGCCACAATCTCGCCCTCATCGCCTTGCGAGAGGGACGTCCCCTCGATGCCTCCCGAATGCTCCAGGAAAACCTGGCGACATGCGAAGCAGACGGGGAGTGGTTTGGAGTCGCGATCGCGCAACTGAATCTGGGCGTTGCCTACGAGGAACTCGAGCGATTCGCCGCTGCCGAGCATTTCCATGTCCAGGCCATCGAGCTCCTCGAGCGATTGGAGCGTCCCGTCAATCTCATCGGAGCGCTCTCGAGTCTCGGCGACCTGGCGCTGCATCTGGGCGAGCTCCGCCGCTCCCGAAGACTCCTCGAACGTGCGCGGGATCTGGCCGAATCAAAATCCCTCGGCTACGAGCATGCCTTCGCGACCATGCGCCTCGCATCCGTCGCCATCGAGCGTCGAAGACTGGGGCAGGCAGAAGCGGGCATTCATGAGGCTGAGACCTGGTTTTCAGCCAATGCCCATCATGGGGATCGCGCACGCGCCCTCCTCGTTCGGATTCAGCTGGAACTGGCCCGGGACAACGGCGAAACCGCCGCGAATCTCCTCGAGACACTTGAAACCCTCGAATCAGTGAACGAACCGCGCATTGCGCTGGAAGCGCTCCTCCTGGAAGCCGAGACGCTTCTGAAGCTCGAGGAACCGAGCCGAGCCGTCCTGGTGGCACAAGATGCCATGGATGCCGCATCCGCACTGGGAATGCAGGAGCCCTTGATTCGAGCCCATGGACTGGCTGGACGGGCAGCGTGGAACGAAGGCATTCCCGAAGACGCCCAGGCACATTGCACCCGAGCGACGGTCCTTCTGAACACATTGAAGGACGAAGTGCCGCTGGCCAAACGAGAACGATTCCTGCGGCGGAGTGTGTTCAAACCCCTCTCTCTCCTGAAGACTGCACTGATGAACGCCTCGGTCGAGGCCCCCGTGAAGACCGCTCCAATCCCTCCTCCGGACGTGAACCGCCCTCATCCGCTCCGTACATTGCTGGGTTCGAGTCCCCTGCTGGAGAAAACCCTCTCCCACGCCCAGCGATTCGCGGCCCTCGACGCGCCCGTCCTGATCCGCGGGGAGAGCGGAACAGGGAAGGACCTGCTCGCCGAGGCCCTCCACCACCTGAGTCCCCTTCGCAAAGGCCCCCTCGTCCGAGTCAACGCCGCGGCACTGGCGGACTCTCTTCTTGAATCCGAACTCTTTGGCCATGAACGAGGCGCATTCACGGGTGCGGAACGCCAGCGAAAAGGCGCCTTTGAAACAGCGCATGGCGGCATGCTCTTCCTGGACGAGATCGGCGACATCTCTTCGCGAGCGCAGAAGATGCTGCTCCGGGTCCTCGAGACGGGACGCTTTCAACGTGTGGGCGGCAACCGGGAGATATGCGTCAACGTACGGGTCGTCTGTGCGACGCATAGGAACCTGGAGGAGGCCGTGACGCGAAAGGAGTTCCGCCTGGACCTCTACCATCGCATCTCCGCTCTCACGGTCACGATGCCCGCTCTCCGCGAGCGGGCCGAAGACATCCCCATTCTTGCCCACCACTTTCTCTCCGAACTGAACACCGCCCATCAGCGAGAGGTTCAATTCGCCCCGTCCACGCTGCGCGCACTCAATCGTCACGCCTGGCCGGGAAACGTCCGCGAGCTTCAGCACGCCATCCAGCGGGCTTTTCATCTCTCGGAGGGGGATGTGCTTCGGGATTCCGGAGTAGACGGACAGGGGGGCATGCAAGCTCCCACGAAGTCCTCGGCTTCGGTCGCCCCCTCCCTGGGAGAGACCGGGTTGAGCCTCGACGACGCCAAACGGGACCTGGAGATCCGCCTCATCCGAGAAGCGCTGGAGCGGACCGACGGAAACATCACACACGCGGCGCGCCTGCTCCAGATGAGTCGTCCGCGCCTCAGTCAGAAATCACGGGAATATGGAATCCGGGAAGCGGGTTCCTTCCACGAGGAGAAGTCATGATTCGAATCGCATTATGCGCCCTGGCATTGGGGTGGGGTCTGGCCGCCTGTGGCGGAGGAATGGACGATACGAGCGCCTCCACCCATTGGGATGGAGACACCGACGAATCGACCGATGAACCGGCATTTCTCGAAAGCCCTCTGGAATCCACGGAAACCACGACCTCCTCGAACTCCGAATCGGGATCCTCCCAGGAACCGCGCTCCTCCGCATCGATCACGGGACAGAGCGATCCCACCACCTCCCGCGCCTCGGACAGCTGGCTCAAGCTCGATCCGGGCCTGGCCGCAGACGGCGGCAATCCGCAACCATGGTCCATGGACAACCCCACTGAATGAACGCATGATGAGTCGTTCATTTTCTTCGACTCGGAGTAGCAGATCATGACCGCTCTCGGCCGATTGCGTATCGCGGCTCTCTTAGCATGTCTCCTCCTCTCCTCACCTGCTCACGCCGCCGAGGACTGGCTGACCGATCTCGACGAGGCGATGCAGATCGCGTCCAGCGAGAACAAGCCCGTGCTGGTCGACATGTGGGCCGCCTGGTGCCAGCCCTGTCTGAAACTGGGCAAGGAGACGTTCACGGATCCCCGGGTCACCCCGCTCTTCGAGGGGTTTGTCCTCGTGAAGCTCGACATGGACGCCGAGAAGAACCGTCCATTTGAGGAAAAATACGACGCCACTCAGCTCCCACAGGTCTTCTTCCTCCAAC
>CAVOCR010000422.1:0-3198 GCA_963694245.1 Myxococcota bacterium | reverse complement strand
AACTGGATTCTTGAACACTCGTGCAGCCGAAGGCCGACACGCAAACCATAAGAACACTTGAGATGAGTATGTTTTTCATGCCCGAGGTTTTACCGTGACAGGCTGGAGGGAGCAACCCCATACGGGCAATGTTTTGTGGAAGGAATGCAGCGTGGCCCCTCTCCACATCGATGAAGAGGGCCTGGGGGGATGAACACGGGTTCTCTGAACGGCGCTCCGCCAGGCGACGGATGACGATGCCCACGCTCGAAGACCTCGGGCATGGCGTCTTCTTGCGTACGAAGCCTCGGACGTACACCTCGCGAGGGGCGCTCAAGTCCACAGGGAAGCCACTTCCCGGAGTGACCCCGATGGGCCACGAGCCTCCCCTGACTGGCTCCCTTGCACGCCTCGTGACTCGACATCGACTCCCTGCTGTCTTATCTTGCGTTCATGAAAAACACATCAGCACTGCTTGCCTTGTCCCTCCTCTTCCTCGTCCCCGCGTGCTCCAACGACTCCGGTTCGCAATCCGAGACCGGGTCACCGGATGGAAGCGACGCGTCGGGAGAGGAGACTGGAGAGGAGACTGGAGAGGAGACTGGAGAGGAGACTGGAGAGGAGACTGGAGAGGAGACTGGAGAGGAGACTGGAGAGGAGACTGGAGAGGAGTTCGGCGAAATCTACTTCGAGCCCGATCATCTGACTCAGGTCTCCATCACCATGGACCCCGACGACTGGGATGAACTGCGTCATCAGACACGCAGCTTCGTGGACATCCTGAAGGGAGACTGCCTCGCACAACCCTTCTCCAAGGTGTTCACCTACTTCCCCGCGACGGTCACGATTGATGGCGAAACCGTCGAAAACGTAGGCGTTCGAAAGAAGGGTTTCTTTGGTTCATTGAACGATGACAAACCCTCATTGAAGCTCAAGCTCGACGAATATGACGAGGGGAAGCTCCTCCACGGCATGACCCGCTTCACCTTCAACAACTCGAACCAGGACCCCTCCCACCTCAATACATGCATGAGCTATCACGTGTTCCGGGAGGCGGGGCTGGTCGCGCCCCGCTGTGCGTTCGCGACCATCGAGGTGAACGGCAGCCCTCTGGGAGTCTTCATTCACGTCGACTCCATCAAGAAGCCCTTTCTCAAGGCCCAGTTCGGGGACGATGAGGGCAACCTGTACGAGGCCCAGTTGAGCGACTTCATGGAGGAGTGGAAAGGCACCTTCGAGAAGAAGACCAACAAGACGGAAGCGGACTATTCGGACATCGATGCCGCGGTCACGGCGCTCGCCGGTGAGGGCAAGGAGGCGATCGCCGCCGCCGGGGAGGTCTTTGACCTCGATTATTTCCTCAGTTTCTGGGTTGTCGAATCCCTGGTCGGACACTGGGATGGCTACAACGGAAACCTGAACAACTACTACATCTACAACGACCCCACCCGGGAGCGGTTCGTGTTCCTTCCCTGGGGACCCGACGCCACCTTCTGGCCCTCCGACAACCCCTTCAATGAATACAAGTACCCGGAATCAGTCCTCGCGCATGGACGCCTCTCCGAGCTTCTCTATTCGGACGAGGACTGGCGGAACGACTATGTCGTGCGCCTGAAGGAATTGCTGGATTCTGCGTTCGACGAGGATTTCCTGCTCTCAGAAGTGGATCGCATTGAAGCCCTCATCAGCCCTCATCTCGCGGCCGGAAGCAACGGCCAGCAGGCGCTGACGAAGTTTGGGTGGGACGTCGAGCGTGTGCGGGAGTTCATTGTCGGGCGTCGCGCCGCGGTGCTCGCCAACGTCGCCGACGGCCCTGCGGACTGGCCCTGGCCCCACAACCCGGTCCCCTGCTTTGAAAATGCGGGCGAAGTCCACGCGACATTCGACACGGTCTGGGGTTCCCTGAAAGACGACACGCTGACGGGCACGGCGATCTACGAGGAATACCAGTTCGACAATGAAACGGTGGCCACCACGGCGGAGTCCGTTGCGGGAATCGAAACGGAGGGGGCCGCCGCTGGCCAGGCCGTCGTGTCCCTCGTCGCCCAGTTGCCCGATGGCACACTGGACATCATCGCCACGGTCCTGAGCCCTGATCAGGTGAAGTCGGACGTGGTCTATGGATACGGGGAGGAGGTCAACGGGTATCGACTCCGCCTCTCGCCGCCTTTCACCCAGGGCTTCGAGATCAGCGGAGGCCTCTACTGGGGAACCTTCCGCCTCACGGCTGCCGAGAAGACGGACGGCGCGGCCATCCAGGGAAGAGTCGACAGCCTGATCTTCCCTCTCTTTTGAAGAACGACCCCCGCAATCAACGACGGCTGAAACGCATTCAGGACAAGGGCTGGGAGGTCGCGCAACGGATCGCTGCGCTCAAGGCCGGCGAGAACATCCGGATTTCCGACATGGAAGGACTCCTGACGTCACCCGCGGGTGAAACCCCCGAAGAAAAGCTCCGAGCATGGCTGGATGCCATCAATCGCGCTCGGACACGCCTGGAGGAAGCGCGTTACGGCCTGTGTCTTGTCTGTGAGCAGCCCATCCGCCAGGAGGCTCTCGATGAGATTCCATGGCAGGAAACCTGCGCACTCTGTGGGGATCATTAGGCGGCGACAGCGACTCGATTTCGCCCGGCGTTCTTCGCGACGTACATCGCCTCATCAGCCCGAGCCTCCAACGAGGCGCTTCCCTCGTTCCCGTCCCAGGTCGCCACCCCCACCGAGATGGTTTGATGCACGCGGCGTTCGCCATCGATGGCGATGGGGTCCTCATCGAGCCCCTCGCGAAGCCGCTCGGCGGTCTGAGCCGCGACGGTCGCACACGCTCCGGGCATCACGAGGACGAACTCATCACCTCCCCGCCGCACCAGCATGTCCTCTCTCCGCACCGTGCTGCGGACGCGGTCGGCAAACACCCGCAAAACGCGATCGCCCGCCGCGTGGAAATAGGTGTCGTTGACGCGCTTGAATCCATCGAGATCCAGAAGGAGCACCGAGAGGGGATGAGGCGCCTCGCATGCCCTCTCCATGGCCCGTTCAACCGTTGAATGCAGGCTCTCATGGTTCAGCGCCTGCGTCAGTCCATCCGTCATGGCGAGGCGCCGCAATCGCACCCGCGCCAACGCCGGACTCGCGCAGTTCGCGAGGAGCTGGATCGCCACCTCGTCCGATTCATCAAAAGCAGCCGTGACATCGCTGGAGACAGTCATCACACCGACCA
>CAVOCR010000421.1:0-3201 GCA_963694245.1 Myxococcota bacterium | reverse complement strand
AGGATGGGGACCTGCTGATTGGGATTCAACGCCGTGATCTCGTCCGAAAACTGCTCGCGCTTGTGAAGCTTCACGAACTGGTGCTCGTACTCCAGACCCAGCTCCGCCAGCGCAAACTGCACCTTCACCGGGTTGAAGGACGTATAGCCGTGGAGCTTCACGCGGTCCTCCCACAATACGGAATTCCGAGCTTGCGGTAGATGAAATGCAGCAGCCAGGCGGGGCCTACGAGGAGAAACTGGAGGTCTTCAAAAAACGAGGGTTTCACCCCCTCGATCTCATGACCGATGAACTGTCCCACCCAGGCCACGGCGAATCCGATCGCGGAAAACTGCCAGAGCGGCATTTCCAGACAACTCGCGAGCTCCGCATTCCCCCAGAACGTCACTGCAGCGATACCCAGCATGCCGAGAAAAATCGTCGCTCCCATCGTGGCGTAGAACGCCATCCCCACCAGCAGGAGGACCGTTCCCCAGTTTCGATACACCGCAAGCGAATCGGGCAGGAGGTCGAGCGGCCCCGCTGGGATGGACATGAAGAGACCAATGGTCGTGAAAAAGATCACGGGCACACACACCCAGTGGATCGCCTTGTTCGTCTTGTTCTGATGACTGACGCCGTACGCGTCGAACCATTCCTGGGCTGTTTTCATGGGTTCCTCCACTTCCGAGAGTGCCGCCCACGCACGGCCGTCGTCAACTCGCAGTCTGGCCTTTTCCCCGGCCCTCCTTCCCGCTAGTCTAACGCCTCCCCCATGGAGAACCGATGCTGCCCTGCCAACGCGCCCTCTTTGACCTCCCGGACGACACTGCCTATCTCAACTGCGCCTTCATGGCGCCGCAGCTCCGAAGCATCACGGAGGTCGGTCTCCAATCCGTCGCCCTGAAAAGCGCGCCATGGAACCTCGGTGCAGAGGACTTCTTTCGGGACACTGAGCGTGCACGCGCCCTCTTCGCGGGGCTCACCCACGCGCAGGCCGACGACATCGCGCTGATCCCATCCGTCAGCTACGGCCTCGGAGTCGCGGCCTCGATTCTCCCCGTCTCCCGCGGTCAGAACATCCTCCTGCTGGCAGAGCAGTTTCCGAGCAATGTCCATGTCTGGAGAGAACGGGCCCGTTCGTCGTCTGCGGAAATTCGAACGGTTCCCAGACCGCCGGGCGACGCGTGGACCGCGGGTGTTCTGGACGCCATCGACTCGAACACGGCCGTGATTGCGATTCCGAATGTCCACTGGACCGACGGATCCCTCGTGGATCTGAGAGCCGTGGGCGCTCGCGCGCGGGAAGTGGGCGCCGCGCTCGTGATCGATGCCACCCAATCTCTCGGGGCCATGCCCCTCTCCATCGCCGAGGTTCAGCCTGATTTCCTCGCATGCGCGTCCTACAAATGGATGCTCGGGCCCTACTCCACCGGATTTCTCTACGTCCATCCGCGCTGGCAGGAGTCCCCCCCTCTGGAGCACAACTGGCAAAATCGCGAAGGAAGCGAGGATTTTGCGGCCCTCGTGGACTACCGGGACACCTTCCAGCCCGGCGCAAGGCGCTTCGATGTCGGCGAAAGGAGCAACTTTGCCCTGATGCCCATGGTCGTGGAAGCCCTCGAACAGCTCACGCGCTGGGGAATCGAGGAGATCGCCGAGACGCTCCGCGAGAAAACCCACGCAATCGCCACCCTTGCGCGTGACCTGGGCCTCGAAGTCGCCGGGGCCGAGGCCCGTGGACCGCACATGCTGGGCATCCGGTTTCCACAGGGGGCGCCCGCGGATTTCCTGGCCTTCCTTCGCGCGCGAAACGTCCACGTCAGTCAACGTGGAGACTCCATTCGGATCTCCCCCCACCTCTACAACAACGCCGCCGACACTCACCGGCTTTTCGAGGCGCTGCGCGCCATCACCTGAGAGGATTCGGCTCTATTCCCAGGGGAGCTCGGGGAATTCCCTTGACCAATTAGTGAACGCCATTCACTCTGTGAACATGATTCACGAATCAAAACCCATGGGACGCCGAGAACGCACACGCCTGGAGCGTCTGGCCGAAATCCGCGCGACGAGTCTGCAGATCCTGGAGCGGGAGGGATTGGACGCGTTGAAAATCGCGCGTCTCGCGAAGGAGATGAACTGGGCAGTGGGGGCCATCTACCGCTATTTCCCCTCGAAAGAGGCCCTCCTGGCCGATTTGGAGCGCGAGGTCATCTCGCGGTTTCGGGCCTCCCTCTCCCGTTCTGCGGAAGAGACGGAGAAGGCCCTTCAGGGGCGCGCGGATGCCGTGGCGGCGCTCGTGCATCTCAAGCGATGCGCGGGCCATTATGTGGGCCTCGCCCGCCATCGCGTGGAGGCCTTTCGACTGATCAGCCTCCTCATGGGGGATCCACGCCCCCACCTCTCCCTCGACGAGGGAAAAGAGGTGATGCAGACCTTTGTACCGCTGTTGCGGGACGTGGAGCGCCTCTTCCTGCGGGCCTACAAGAGCGGGGCGCTTCGGCCCGGGGACTCGATGCGCCGCACGACACTCTACTGGCTGAGCGTCCACGGCGTCGTTCAGGCCGGAAAGCTCTCCCGATTCGACTCCGAACTCTTTGACCTCGACCGACAGCTCGAGGAAATCACCGACGCCCTCCTTCGTGGCTGGGGAGCGACAGATACCCTGCTCCACGAAGCACACATCGTACAACGCCACCTTCCCCCGGAGATCTGGACATGACCGCCCTGCTCATCGTCGCCCTTCTCGCCGGAATCCTCGGCTGGACCCTGACCGAGTACACCCTTCACCGGTTCCTCTTCCATGCGAAGAAAGCTCACACAGAGGGTGCGCGGGAGCATCTCCGTCACCACAAGGACATCAACCACTTCACCACCACGGCCTTCAAGGTGCGGACGGTGGTCACGGTGCTCCCAGTCGTCGGAACTCTCGGAGTCCTCCTGCTGGGGTGGGAGATCGCCGGCGCATTCAGCGTCTCCTTCCTGTCGACGTACCTCGGATACGAATGGTTCCACCGACGCATCCATGTACAGGGTCCCTCCACACGCTTCGGTCGGTGGGCCCGAATGCACCATTTCGGACATCATTTCCATGTCCCCCATTTGAACCACGGCGTCACGATGCCCGGATGGGACAAGGTGTTCGGGACCTACGAGGAGATGACGCGGGTGATTCTTCCCAATCGCCAGGTGATCCCCTGGCTCATGGACTCGGAAACCGGA
>CAVOCR010000420.1:0-3201 GCA_963694245.1 Myxococcota bacterium | reverse complement strand
TCAAGGCATCCAAACGGGTCACCGCCAAATCAGTCCAGAAGCTTCTCGGACCCCATAAATTCCGCCACGGGAAAGTCGAAGAATCGGATCTCGTGGGCGTGGTCTCTGGGCTCGCGGTGACGAGCGTCGGGGGCGATCTCCTGATGATCGAGGTCACCTTGATGCCCGGAAAGGGCAAGTTGATCATCACCGGGAAACTGGGAGATGTGATGCAGGAATCTGCGCGCGCAGCCTTGAGCTATGTGCGCTCCCGTGCGGTTGCGCTGGGTCTTGACCGCGACTTCTACCAGAAGATCGACATCCACATTCACTGTCCGGAAGGAGCCATTCCCAAGGACGGGCCCTCGGCGGGAATCACCATGGCCACCGCCCTCGTGAGTGCCCTCACCCGAATCCCCGTTCGCAAGGAGGTGGCGATGACGGGTGAGATCACCTTGAGAGGTCGCGTCCTGCCCATTGGTGGACTGAAGGAAAAAGCGCTCGCAGCGCATCGGGCGGGAATCACCACCGTCATCATGCCGATGGAGAACGAGAAGGACATTCGGGACATTCCGAAGCAGATTCTCTCCGCCATCACGACCATTCCCGTGGCGCATGCGGACGACGTGCTCCGTCACGCGCTACGCCTCAGCAAACCCGAGGAATTTCTGACTGGAATCGTTCCCAGTGAAGTCGACGACTTTCTGGGGATCTTCTCGGGTTCTGAAGAAGAGGATGCGTCTAAACCGATGACGCCCAGCGTACCCGTTCAGCACTGAGAGCGAGTTCGGACGACAGGTCTCAGTCCTGAGGCGGGGTTCGCTTCAGAGCCCGGAAAGCGATATCACGCCTGAACTGCATTCCCTCAAAGGAAATGGCATCGACTCCCCGATAGGCCTTCGCGACAGCCTCGGCATGGCTCGGTCCCCACGCTGTGACTCCGAGGACCCGTCCGCCCCCCGTGCAGATCGCATCTCCCGTGCGGCGGGTGCCCGCATGAAACACCACGCAACCTTCCGAAGCCGCGGCATCGAGGCCCTGGATCCTATCCCCCTTGCGAGGCGTTCTGGGATAGCCGCCAGCGGCCATCACAACACAGACCGCGGCGCGATCGTCCCAGTTCAATTCACGTCCCTCAAGTGATGTTCCCTTCGCCACATCGAGCAACAGGGGAACCCAGTCTCCCTGATAGCGCGGGAGAATGGCCTGAGTCTCTGGATCTCCGAGACGGACGTTGTACTCCAGGACCCGCGGTCCATCCGCGGTCATCATGAGCCCGGCGTAGAGAAACCCCTGAAATCCAATCCCATCGGCCGCGAGCGTCTCGAGGATCGGCTGAATGACACTCTCCATCGCCGCATCCATCGCCGCATCATCCAGAACCGGAGCGGGTGAATACGCGCCCATTCCACCCGTATTGGGTCCCTGATCTCCGTCGCCAAGGCGCTTGTGGTCCTGACTTGATGCAAGCGGTATGGCGCTGGTTCCACTACACAACGCGATCAGGGAGACCTCCTCCCCCACAAGGAACTCCTCAATCACCACGCAGGCACCAGCGGCCCCAAAGCGGCCGGCTTCCATCATCTCGTGAATGGCTTCCTGGGATTCGGCGAGAGTCATCGCGATGACCACGCCCTTCCCCGCCGCAAGCCCCGAGGCCTTGACGACAATCGGGTGCGACTGAGTGGAGACGTACTCCAAGGCGGCGTCCATCTCCGTGAACGTGGCATGGCCCGCCGTGGGCACACCGGCTCGATTCATGATCTCCTTCGCCCAGGCCTTGGAACCCTCCAGACGTGCAGCGGCCGCTCCTGGCCCCACCACGAGCACCCCCACCTCTCGCAGGGCGTCCGAGACCCCCGCGACGAGCGGTGCCTCGGGGCCGACGATGACGAGCCCCACGTCTTCGGTGCGTGCGAATTCCACGATCGCATCGACATCCATCGCGCTGCATCCAATGTCCAGTGCGATTTCGTCCATGCCTGCCCCAGGAGACGTCGCATGGATGCTCGTCACGAGCGGACTCTGTGCCGTCTTCCACGCGATTGCGTGTTCGCGGCCTCCCCCGCCAATCACCAGAACTTTCATGATGAACCTCGCCTCCCTGGAGTCCTCTAGTGCCGAAAGTGTCGCTCGCCAGTCAACACCATGGCAATCCCGTGCTCGTTCGCGGCCGCGATGACCTCATCGTCACGACGGGAGCCTCCTGGCTGAACCACGGCCGTCACCCCCGCCTCCGCAATCACATCCAGTCCATCGCGAAACGGGAAGAAGGCGTCACTGCCTGCCGCCCCCCCTTCCGTCGGAATCCGGGCGCGAGTCGCCGCCAGTCGTGCGGCATCGACACGACTCATCTGTCCTGCCCCAATGCCCGCTGCCTGAACTGCGTTCGTGTAGACGATGGTGTTGGACTTCACATGTTTCGATACGATCCAGGCCAGCTCCAATGCCTTCCACTCGTCTTCGCTGGGTTCACGCTCGGTCACGACCCGGGCCTCCCGAATGGGAAGAAGCTGCACATCCCGTTCCTGCACCAGAACTCCCCCTGCGACATCCTGAAGTCTGGGACCCCGAGGAGCTGCGAGTTCAAGCGGAAGGGAGAGCGCTCGAAGATTCTTCTTCGACGCGAGCACCTCCAACGCTTCCGGTGTGTATTCCGGAGCGATCACGATCTCGAGGAAAATCTCGACCAATCTCTCCGCAAGCGACCGGTCCACGGTCACATTCACCGCGACAATCCCCCCAAACGCGCTGATGGGGTCTCCCTCAAGAGCCCTCTCATAGGCGACTGTCACGCTCGTCTCATGGACTCCCACGCCACAGGGGTTCGTGTGCTTGATGACCGCCACTCCCGGGCTCGGAAGGTCGCGTGCGAGCGCGTAGGCGGCATCAGCATCGACGAGGTTGTTGTAGCTGAGCTCCTTGCCCTGATGCTGCACCGCTGCTGCGAGACCATGCACGGGGTCGAGAGCCGACCGGTAAAACGCCGCCGACTGATGCGGGTTCTCCCCATAACGGAGATCCGCCACCTTGTCCCAGCCCATTCGCAACGCCTCCGGGAATCCTCCCGTCTGCCCCGCAAAGTAGCGGACGATGGCGGCATCATACCGGGCGGTCGCCGCAAACGCCTTCAGCGCGAGCTCACGCCGGTACTCGTCCCCGAGTCCCTCTCCCGACTCAATGGCGGCCGCAACTCCTTCATAATCGGAAGGGTCCACGACA
>CAVOCR010000419.1:0-3211 GCA_963694245.1 Myxococcota bacterium | reverse complement strand
GTACGGGGCTGCGTGGATACTCTCCTCCTGTCGTTCTGCTGGGCGCCAAACGACGCCAATCCCCCAACCACGGAGCCCGCATGCGGACCACCGCACACTGGTTTCTGATCCTGACACTCCTGTTTTCGGCTCCGGGCTGCAGCGACAAGGAGCCTACGGGATCCGAAAGCGCCGGTTCGGAGACCACAGAGGGAGCCGAGACGGGATTCCGTTTTGGAAGCGCAGAAGGGGGAGGCACCACCTCTGAGACCGGAGGGGGTCAAGAATCCCCTGAATCAGAAACCTCGGGCGGCGGGATCGACTTCTGCACTCCGGGAACGACCGACTGCGTCGGCGCCACCACGGTCGGAACGTGCTCGGAAGATGGCACCCAGTTCGTTGAGCACGCTTGTGGTGAAGGCTACGGATGCCTCGCCGGCGAATGCGTGGACCAGGGCTGCGCACCCGGCGAGAAGAACGGACAATGCGCGTCCACCTTCGAGTATTTCGCATGCAACGACTCGGGAACCCAGTTTGTCCCCACCTCGTGCACCGGTGGCACCAAATGCTACGAGGGCGACTGCTCCAATCTCTTCTGTGTACCCGACAGCACCGTCTGCTACGGAATCGGCGGGTTCAAGGAGTGTGACTCGGCGGGCAGCGCGTTTGGAGAGCCGGAGCTCTGCCCGGAGGGAACCAGCTGCCAGCAGGACGGGGCGTTCGGAAACTGCGTGGACGCCTGTGAAGCCAATGTGAAGGCGAACATCTACCTGGGCTGTGACTACTACGCCGTCGACCTCGACAACATCGAAGGAGGCGCCAAGGAGAATGTCGCACTCGTGATCTCGGTTCCTCCGGACCAGACCCAGGCCGCGAGCGTCACAATCACGGACATGGCGACGGGACTCATCCTGACCCCGGCGGAACTGAGTGTGACCTCCACGGACATCCTTCCGGGTCAACTGCAGACCTTCCTTCTCCCGAACGACCCCGTCACAAACGGGAATCCGCTCAATGGTTCGGTTCACAAGGCAGCGAGCTTCAAGATCAACAGCTCGGCCCCCGTGACGGTGCACCAGTTCAATCCGCTGAACGGAGAAGGGGTCTACACCAACGACGCCTCTCTACTTCTTCCCTCCAATCTGGGAGGGAAGGAATACCTCGTGATGAGCTGGCCCCATCGAGAAGGGGAAGGAACCGAGGAGTCGCCTCATCTACGCGGCTTTTTCACGGTCATCGCGACCGAGTTCGGAACGACTCACGTCGAGGTGATCAGCCGAGGTACCGTGGCGGGAGGAGTAGGCGTCTATCCGATGCTCCCCAACACGAGCCAGACCTTCACGCTGAACCATGGAGACGTCCTCAACATTGAAACGGACGGAGCCAATGGAACCGATCTCACGGGAACCTGGATCAAGACGAGCCAGCGGGTGACAGCGCTGGGCGGTCATGAATGCGCCAACATTCCCCAGGGTGTGAACTACTGTGACCACGTGGAGCAGCAACTCTACCCGGTCAACACCTGGGGAACCATCTATGTCGCGGATCCCTTCTACGCTCGAAGCGAGACACAATTCGACCTCTGGCGGATCATGGGAGCGGAGGACTACACCACCGTGACCACCACCCCCCCGATTCCGGGATACGAGCAGTTTGTCCTCCACAAGGGGAGCTTCGTCGAGTTTCAATCCGCTCAGCCATTCGTGGTGGAGGCGTCGGGAAGGGTGTTGCTCGGTCACTTCATGACGGGTTCGAACTACCCGGGCTTCAAGCCGGTGTGCAACGAGGGGTCCACCCCCTCGGGCATTGGCGATCCCGCCATGACGCTGGGTGTACCGGTCGAGCAGTATCTCAAAACCTACTCGGTCTTGATTCCTCCGGGCTACACGGACAACTACGTGAACGTCATCGTCCCCATCGGTACAAGCGTGGAGATCGACGGGACTCCCATCGCGGAGGAGGACTACACGAACATCGGAAACGGGGGATACCTCCTCGCCCAGAAGAAAGTGGAGCCGGGCGTTCACGCGGTGTCAGGAGATGCACCATTCGGCCTCACGGCATACGGCTATGCGTGTGATGTCAGCTACGCGTATCCCGGCGGTTTGAAACTCCAGTCGATTGAACAGCCCTAGGAAGAAGCCCATGAAACTCACCATTCATCACGTGTTCTTCGGACTGTTTGCCCTCCTTCCCGTGTTCGCACTTGGATGCGAAGACGCCAGCGAGTCCCAGACCAGCGGTGGGACGGCCACCGAAGGCGGAGTGTCGGGCGGAGGATTCACCACGGGCGAAGAGTCCACCGGCGGAGAGTCCATCGAACCCATCCCCGAAGGCCACGAAGACGGCACCGAGGACTTCCCGGATGACCCCGAACTCGACTCGGACGGAGATGGACTCAACAACCTGATCGACAACTGCAACACCGTGCCCAACCCGGACCAGACGGATCACGACGACGATGGGGTCGGCAATGTGTGCGACACGGACCTGGACGGGGACTCCGTCGCAAATGCGGACGACTGCGCCCCATTCGACCCCGAGACCTTCCCGGGTGCCGTCGAACTCTGCAACGGATTCGACGACAACTGCAACGGCATCGTGGACGAGGATCCCGAAGAAGGCTGCTCCCTCTTCTACCCCGATCTGGACGGAGATCAGTCTGGCCCTTCGAGCGAAGGACTGTGTCTCTGCTCCTCCAACGACACCCATACGACACCCTATGGAGGCGACTGCAACGACGCCGATCCAGGCATTGGTTCACTCGTCCCCGAAAAATGCGATGGGCTCGACAACAACTGCAATGAACTCATCGATGAAGGCTGCGATGACGACGGAGACCAATTCTGTGACATCAACATGGAAGTGGTGGGAACACCCTCCGTCTGCCCCCTGGGGCCGGGAGACTGCTTTGACTACTCGGCGCTGATCTCTCCCAACCAGCCGGAAATCTCCGGCGACGGGATGGACAACGACTGTGACGGGACTGCTGCCGGAGAAGGGGGCGAGAACTACAACGTCGTCTGCCCGGACAACTGCATTGGGATCGGAAGCCCCACGGAGGAATACCTCTGCGCCCTCGAAATGTGCTTCGGGAACCTCATTCAAAGCGCCGCGTTCTTCAGTCCCAGCGGAGACGAGCACTCAACCGCTCACGCCACGGTGAATCGATTCGGATCCGCCAGCAACGACCTCGCGCCCCTGAAAGGGAACAGCTACGGCCTGCTGGCCA
>CAVOCR010000418.1:0-3221 GCA_963694245.1 Myxococcota bacterium | reverse complement strand
CATCCTCGAAGACGAGGAGGTGGTGGTCTGGGAGTCCAATGCGATTCTCTGTCATCTGGGGGAGCGGGAGGCGAGGCTCTGGCCCGCGGACCCCGCGTCCCGCGCCGCGGCGTACCAATGGCTCTTCTACGAGGCGTCGATGGTGAGCGTGCATGCGGGAGCGCTCTGGTACATGGATGTGATCGGACCGCGTCTGAAACTCGAGAGGGATGAGGTGCGATACGCCCGGGCGACTCGGGGGGCAGAGAAGGCGCTGGGGATTCTCGACGCTCATTTTCAGGAGAACGACTGGATGCTTGGCTCCGCCTTTTCACTCGTGGATTGCGCCTACGCTCCGGTTCTCGATGGACTGTCGAACAGTCGGTTTGATGTGCTCCGGTATCCCGCCATCACGGCCTGGATGAAATGCGTTCGAGAGCGTCCCGCGTGGGCGCTTCGAATGGGTCCAGTGATACGTTCGTGAGCGACGATCTGGAGACACTCCGCGGGGAGCTGGCGGACGTGGATCGTGGGATTCTCGCGCTCGTGGCGCGCCGGCGCACGCTCGCTGAATCCATCGGAAAGGCCAAATCCCGGGTGGGGAGAGGGACGCGTGATTTCGCCCAGGAGCGCGTCGTATTGGATCGCGTGCGGACCGCTGCGGATGCCCTCGGTGTTCCGCGGAGACTCGCGGAAGATCTGCTCCGGCTCCTCATCGGCTCCTCGCTCACGGTCCAGGAACATCAACGCATCGCGGAGAGTGACGCGGGCAGCGGTCAGCGGGCGCTGGTGATCGGCGGATCCGGTCGAATGGGCGGCTGGCTTGCAGGATTTCTCGCGTCTCAGGGTTTCGCGGTGACCATCGCGGATCCGGTCGCCGGGGACGGGAACTTTGAGCACGTTGCGGACTGGCGGGATGCGGAAGGGGACTTCGCGATGACTGTGGTGGCTGCGCCGCTACGGATCAGCGCGCGTGTGCTGAACGAGCTCGCAGAGAGTCCTCCAACAGGCATCGTGTTTGATGTGGGTTCCCTGAAGTCTCCTCTTCGGGAGGGCTTGAAGCGATTGCGCGATGCGGGGGCACGGGTGACCTCGGTGCATCCGATGTTTGGACCCGACGCAGAGCTGCTCTCGGGGCGTCATGTGGTGTTCTGTGATGTCGGATGCCCGGAAGCAACCCATGCGGCGCGCGCCCTTTTTGAGCCGACCATGGCCGAGCTGGTCACCATGGACCTCGACACCCACGATCGCCTGATGGCGTGGGTGCTGGGGCTCTCACATGCCCTGAATGTCGCGTTCTTCACAGCGCTTGCTTCCGGCGACGCGCCGGTTTCGGAGCTGTCGGAGGTGTCGAGCACGACCTTCGATACCCAGCTGCGTGCTGCGGCTCCCGTGGCGAGCGAGAATCCGCGACTCTATTTCGAAATTCAGGCCTTGAACGCCCATGGCGGGGACTCATTGAAGGCGCTCTCCGAGGCGGTGGAGACGATTCGCTCGCTGGTGGCGGCGGGAGATGAGGAGGGGTTTGTTCGATTGATGGAGCAGGGGAGAACCCATTTGTCTGAATCTCCGCTCTCCGAACGCTAGAGGAAGTTTTCCTCTTCGCTGCGCTCCTGGATCCACAATCGCTCCAGCAGCGCCGTGAGATCCCGGAGCTCTTCGCTCGGTCGAATCACCGTTTCATCCATGCAGTCCATGAAGTAGAGGCCGTATCCGTAGCTGTGGCGGCGGCGGAAACAGATGCGGAGGGTGGCCTCTCGTCCTTCGAGTTTCAGATGAACTGAACCCTCGGTTCCGAGCGGGATCTCGGGCACGTGCCCGATGGGAAACTCAATTCGCATTCCCGTTTGACTGAGGTCGCGAGCCGCCGGTCGATGGTTCTCTTGGCCGAGATCGAGAAGGGTCTCGAACTCCATCGTCTCCGAGATGGGAATGCGGAAGGAGCGGGCGGCTTCGCAGACGTGAATGGAACTCGGTATGTCGATGAGGAGAAGTACGCCTTCCTCGTCGTCCTCGCATCGCCCTCGGATGGAGGCCGTGAAGGTGTGCATCTTCTCCGCCAAAGGATACGTCAGCACCAGGAGCGTGAAAGGCTCGAGGGGGTGCACGAGCGCTTCAGTCGGGATTCGAAGACGGACGATGTCCTCCTCCAGTTTGAAGAAGGTGGCGTTGAACTGAAACGCGACCTCTGCCGCGGAGGAGACGACGACCTCCACATCCCGACGGCAGCAATGGGCCAGCCAGTCGATGGCGTCTGCCCGCGCCTTCTGTAGAGGGGTGAGTGTTGTGGCTTCCGTACTACTGTCTGCTTCGACTCTTTTGAAGCGATCGAAAAAGCCCATGAAGTCCTCGCGTTGAGGAGGCAGTGTAGTCTGTACGCTCGAGAGAACTCCAGGGGTTCGTTGTGTGCTGGCTCTCCTTCCCCGTCTGCATTATCCTCGGGACAATCGAGAAGCGAGGGAAAGACGATGCGGTGGTCGCGATGGATCGTGTGGGGAGTGATGCTGTGCCTGGGGCTCCAGGGATGCAGCGACCTGCCCGAAGACGGGTCCACGGAGAAACTCGATGAGGCGCAGATCGCGCTGGCGAATGAGAAGAAGGCCATCAAGCTCTGGAAGCATCTGTCGAAGTACCGGAGCAGCTATCTGACGCGCTGGGAGCCCGTGTTCAAATCGGGAAAGCACACGGCATGTGATGTGATTGATGCGTTCAACGACGTGGCGTGGCAGATGACGGGCCCCGACGGGGTCTGGCGGACGACGGCACCGGATGAATGGCTTGAATGTGCCGACAAGATGGACGACCCGCTGTGTGACAGTCTCAACAATCATCTGGGCAAGTTTCTGGAATGGGATGACTTTCAGGAGAGCATCACACGTCTGGAGCCCGGCCGCGCCGCCCCCTTCTTTGTGGAGAATCACGACAAGTTCTACGAATATCTCGATTTGTATGTCTTGAAGACACCCAGCCCCGAAGCCATGCGCCGTACGAAATTCTATCGGTTCGTCCTCGCCGGGGGTGAGGGCAAATAGGCGGGGAACGTCGGTCTTTCATGACTGAAGTGCTGTTCCCACGCGCAATTAGGTGTTGATCCCCGCTTCTTCCACTGTTAGTAAGCCGGCTGCCCTGCGCAGTCCCTCCGGGGGATTCCGTGTATTCGGGGCGTCAAAACATGGTTTGCCATTGAGGTGAACCGAGATGGGGAACTCCTGGGAGAGAAGGCAATGAAGACCTGGATTCAG
>CAVOCR010000417.1:0-3229 GCA_963694245.1 Myxococcota bacterium | reverse complement strand
ACGGCTCGTCGCATCCCCAACACCGGACAGTATCCCGTCAGCGAGGGCGCTGCGCAGCTTCTGCTCTGCACCGGCCCCCTGTGCCGAAGGGCCGAGGATTTGATGCCTCTTGTCCGGATCCTCGAGGGACCGGATGGAGTGGACCCGAATTGTGAGGTGATGCCCCAGCATTCGCCCGGCGATGTCAGCATGGAGGGGGTTGTCGTCCATACCCTCGTGACGCGGGGCGGACCGCGCATGAGCGCCTCTCTGGCGGAGGCCCTCGAGAACTCTGCGGAAGCTCTCGTTGCTCGCGGAGCGACACGGCGGGAAATTCGCATGGACGCGCTTGGCAAGGCACTCCCGATGTGGGCCGCTGCAATGGGAGACGCCGCTGAGACGTCGTTTGGTACCCTTCTGGGGGATGGCACCGAGATTGGGTTGTTCCGAGAGTGGATGCGCTGGTGGGGAGGTCGTTCGGAGCACACGTTCCCCGCCCTGGGTCTCGTGGGGCTGGAGCGCCTCGAGGCGTTCATCATGCGCTTCGGAGATCTCTCGGACGGCATGTTGCAGCTCGCCGAGGAGACCCGCGTCGAGTTGGACAAGACTCTGGGACCGACGGGGGTTCTGCTCTACCCCCCTCATTGGACGACGGCGCCGCGTCACAATCGCTCCCTCTGGCTTCCTGTGCGCTGGGCCCATACGGCGTTGTTCAACGTGCTTCATTCACCCGTGACCCAGGTCCCGACTGGATTCGACTCGGAGGGGTTGCCCACCGGAGTGCAGGTCGTGGGTGCCCAGGGTTCGGATCATGTGACCATCGCCGTTGCCCTCGCATTGGAGGACGCGCTGGGAGGGTGGACTCCGCCTTCTCAGTTTGGAGAGGACGGCGCGCATCCGAACGGAAGCCGCTGAATCTCATCCGTCTCCGGCTTCCCCAGAGGCGTGCCCCCGGCCATCCACAGCGCCTCTCCAATGGCATCAAATCCGAGGAGTGCACCGCTCCGTTCGGAGGGGTTCTGGAGGAGCTGCGGGGGAGCGCTCTCCCCAGTCTTCGTTACATTCATGGAGTGGAGAAGCGCCCCCTGATAGAGGAGCACGAGATCGCTGTTGGGCACGATGCGGAGTTGGCTGATGGCCGCTTCCTCCAGGGGAAGTTCCGCCAGAACGTGCACGTCGCCGGTCGCGAGATCGATGCGGTGAACGCCCTGGAGCGGTGAGTCCCCGAGCATGGGTACCGACCAGAGGATTGCCTCCCCGTGGAGGGCGGCAGAACCGTATGGGGCGGATGCGAGGGGTTCGTTGACGGTGACGGGAGTCCATTGGGACGTCTGGAGGTCCAGATACCAGAGTTCCCCTGAGGTGCCCTGTGCGCTCTTTCCCCCAATCCGGTAGAGGCCCCATTCAGCGGAGTCGAGCACTGCTGTCGCCCCTTCGACACCCTGTGGTGACGCGCCCAGAGCGGACAGAACCTCCCAGGATCCCGTGGTGAGATCCAGGGTGACGACATGCTGGGCCCCGTTCGTATTCTCTCCGAATGCGATGAGGCGTGCGCCCTCGGCGTCATGCACCATGCTCCCAATCGGTATGGGAGGGGGATCCGTTGCGTCTTTCAGATGGATGCCCGTGTGAAGGTTCACGCTCCACGTACCCTCGACGGGCGCCCCGCCCGTGGTGGTTCCTCCCCGGAAGTGGAGCCGTCCTGTGAGCGCGTCGAACGCCGTCTGGGCATGACTGATGGGTCCCGTCCCGAGGGGCGATCCCGTGACCCAGTCCTCCCCAGTGGGGGCGGCCGGGAGCTCTTCGTCCGTGTCTCCGTCACAATCGTTGTCCACGCCATCGCATGTCTCTGGTGTCGGATCGTAGGCGCTCCCGCCGGGCGCGGTGGAGCATTGGGCGAGGCCCCCGGCCAGACACTCCACGATGCCCTCGTGACAGCCCTCCGGCGCATCGCAGGGACTCCCCAGCGGCACTCCGTCGAGCGTGATCCCGTTGTCCGCGATGCCATCGCAGTTGTTGTCGAGTCCATCGCAGGTCTCCTCTGTTGCCTGCGAGAGGCTCCCACCCGCCATGGTCGAGCAGAGCGTTCCTCCGTTCGAACTGCATTCAACCAGCCCCGCGCCACACTCACCGAGTCCTTCGCAGGGTGCGCCAAGCCCTGTGGCGAACCAGAACATCTCCTCGTCCGTGATCCCGTCGCAATCGTTGTCAATGCCGTCACAGAGTTCCGAGTTCGCGAGGCTTGTCGTGCTGCAGGACGCGGACCCGATGGAAGAGCAGACCACCAGGCCCCCCTCACATGCGCCCTGTCCGCAGGGCGTGCCGACGGGGAGGTCGCCCTGAAGCGGGTCCAGAAACGCGATTCCCTCGTCCGTGGCGCCATCGCAATCGTTGTCCAGGCCATCACACAGTTCGGGGGACGCGAGGGAAGAGGTTCCATTCAGATCAACAGAACATACGGCCGCGAGCAGCGCGGGATCGCATTCGATGATTCCCGGCGCATCCGCACACGCGCCGGATCCCACGCAGCTGCTCCCGATGGGGAGCCCGTTCATGAATATGCCCTCATCGACATGCCCGTCACAATCATTGTCGATCTTGTCACAGAGTTCGGGGACGGACTGGCTCGCTGAACCTTCGAGGGCCGTGCTGCACTGACTGGAGTGTCCATCTGAACTGCATTCGACGATGCCGGGTCCACACGCTCCTGTGGCGGGGCAGGGGCCTCCCGGGGGGGACTCCTGGATGGCGAAATCGTCGTCTGCAATTCCGTCACAATCCTCGTCGATCCCGTCACAGAGAGTTTCGAACGCGACCCACTCGTGGGTGAGTTCCGAGTGATCACAACTCGCGATGCCCTCAACGCAGGTCGCCGTCACGAGGTGGGCTTCGGATGCGCACGGGCCTTCGAGAGCGCAGTGGTGAAGCACGAGAAGATCGGTCGTGGGTTCTGGCACGGTGTTGTGGGGGTCCTGATCGTCCGGGAGACAGTCCTGGTCGGTGTCCAGACTGTGATGTTCCACGGCATCCGGCAGGCCGTCCCCGTCCGAATCGGGCGCGCTGGTGGGCAGGGGGCCGACTTCGATTGCGTCGGAGAGTCCATCACCATCGGTGTCCGAGGCGACGGGGTTCGTTCCCGCGGCGGCTTCAGCGGTGTTGAGGAGTCCGTCTCCGTCATCATCCGCCAGAGGGTCCAGACAGATGTCGGGGTGGCACAGTCCTGAAAAGCAGTCCCCGTTGTGCCCGCAGT
>CAVOCR010000416.1:0-3231 GCA_963694245.1 Myxococcota bacterium | reverse complement strand
CTGCTTCGGGAGGGGCTGGACATTCCCGAGGTCAGCCTCGTGGCGATTCTCGATGCCGACAAGGAGGGGTTTCTTCGCTCCGAGGTCAGCCTCGTGCAGACCTTTGGGCGCGCCTCCCGGAATGCCGGGGGAGCGGTGATTCTCTATGCCGACCGGATCACGCGCTCCATGCGGGCAGCGATGGACGTGACCCATCGGCGTCGGGAACTTCAGGAACGCCATAATGAGGAACATGGCATCGTTCCGACGACGATCATCAAGGCGATTCCGGTCTTCGAGGATGATCCGAAAGAGGAGGAGGAGGACCAGTATCCCATGGTGGAGGCGATCACGGCACACGCGATTTCGGCCGCCAGCGTCCAGTCGGAAATTGAGACGCTGCATGGTCAGATGCTGGAGGCCGCCAATCGCCAGGATTTCGAGGAGGCCGCGACGCTCCGGGATCGGATGCGGGCGCTTGAGGCCGCGTTGATCGCTTCGGGCGTTGAGTAGCTCGGGGCTCCCTGTCTTTCGATGGGGCTTGTTTCCCATCGATTGGGGGCCTAGGATGCGAGCGGTTGCCCTGGACATGAGACGGTGAGGGAAAGCATGAGTCATTCGGAAGACAAGACGGATCTCGGAGATGTGAAAAGCATTCTCGAAGAACTGGAGGCGGAGCTCGCGACCGAGGAAAAGGACGCGGCAAAGCCTCGTCGTTTCAAGAGCTGGTCTCCAGAGCTCCCGACGCCTGAACCGCGGGTCGTGGGACCCGTGACACGTACGATCGTGCAGGCTCCCCTGATTCAACGGGCGTCCGCGGTGGCGGATGACGAGGGGGTTCAGATCAAAGCCCAGGTGAGTTCCGATGGGATGGAGTGCACGCTGATGGCGAATCGCACTCTCCTGAAGGGCGGTTCCTGGTGGTTTTCGGCGCCGGCAGAAGGAGAGGGCTCTCTTCTCGCCGAGGCGGTGTTTGGGGTGGAGGGCGTGTTGAGTCTCCTCGTGGATGATTCCACGCTGGTGGTCTCCCGCTCCCGGGGCGCGCTTTCCTCCTGGGAGGAGATCGCCACCCAGGTGGGCGCACGCGTGCGAGAATTGCTCGGTTCGGGAGACGCCTTGTTTTCCGAAGACGTTCTCGACGCGATCCCGACAGAAGAAGAGATCGCCGTGGGAATCCAGCGCGTGCTCGATACCGAGGTCAATCCCGGTGTCGCGGCTCATGAGGGGTTGATCACGTTGGAGCGGGTTCGAAGCAACAGCGTCTACATTCAGATGGGCGGCGGGTGTCAGGGATGCTCCGCGGCGGATTTGACGCTCAAGGAAGGTATCCACGGGGCTTTTCGGAGCGCTGTTCCTGGCCTGGGTGGAATCTACGACGAGACGGATCACGCGGCAGGCGTGAACCCCTATTACAGCTGAGGAGTTCCTCATGGCGCGGATCGATCGATTGGAAGTACGCATCCAAACGGGTGCACAGGGCACGGATTCCGAGGTGAAGTTCCAGTTCAATGGCCATACCCTGGCGTTTGACAGTCCTTCGGGGGGAACCGGGGCCGGTGAGGTCTTTGAAGGGGCCTTCGATTTGATGAGTGTGGCGCACAGCATCGCGCTCAATGGTCCAGAGTCAGGGGAGTGGTCGATCGAGGAGGTCGAAGTGACCTATCACCCGTCGACTGGGGATTCGTGGGATCTGCGCTGGGGGCCCATCGCCTTGAACGGAGCGAATGCCGTGAATCTCTGGCAGGAAGCCCCGACGCCCACCTTCGACGTCTAGAGCCCGTCTCCCGTCGCGTTCATTGGGCAGTGGGCGTGCCTCGCGACGCTCCGGGGCTTCGGGTGGCGAGGGTTCGCTCCACCATCTCTGTGAACAATGCATCCAATGCGGCGTAGGTCGCTTCTCCCTCCAGGATTCGCAGCGCTCTCGCGATGGCTTCGAATGTCGCGAGTCCCCCTTCTCTCGGTTCATTCCGGAGGCGATAGCGGGAAGGGCCCATGTCGGGAAGAACCACCGTCGGAAGCGCCTTTAGAACGGGTTCCCGCTGGGCGATCTTGTCGGCTTGTCGCCAACTCCCATCGGGAACGACGAGCGTGATCGGTCGCGGGTCCGCCGCGATGAGATTCGAGTCGAGGACAAGGGCGTCCTTTCCCGGATGGAGCAGCAGGGTTCGGCGTTCAGGTGTCACGATGCCGCTGCTGTCAAAGGGCAGATCCCGCCGCCCCCGAATTCGGATCTCACAGCGCGGAGAGGCCAGGGCGAAGAGGCGGGCGGTGGAGCTGGGTTTCAGCCACTCGCGATGGTGCATCACCACGACGACGCGGGTCTGGATGTCCAGTTGCGGAATGCGGGAACAGAGACAGTCCTGAAGGTGCATCCGGCACTCAGGACATCGTTCAGCGCGCTTGTTTCGTGTTCCCATGGGGAGCCCTGAATGGAGGAACGGAGCGCCGGAAGGCGGTCATTCCTCCGGCCAGATCTGCTTTCCGCTCGCACGGTCGTGGATCACCACGGCATCCACGGGACATGCCTGCGCCGCCTGGAGAATCTTCTCATCCGTGGTCTTCTTCAACGGCGGGTCCAGCACGATCGCGCAGGCCTCGTCGTCCATGTCGAAGACGTAGGGAGCGATGTCGCAGCACGCGCCGTCACCGACGCATTTCTTTCGAATGATGGAGAGGGTGTACTGACTCTCTGACATGTCGTTCTCCTAGGGGGTCCCGCCGAGAGAGGCGAGCAGTGCGGTGGGGAATTCACCGGCATTCACGGAAGGATGAACCTCTGCGATCCTGCCTTCTCCGTCGATGACGACGGCGATCCGGTTGGCGTAGCGTGCTTCGGCGTCCGCGCAGGCGCCATACGCACGCCCGATCTCCCGATCCGTGTCGCAGAGAAGCGGGAACGGAAACTGAAATTTCTGGGCGAAGGCAGCGTTCTCTTCGACCGTGTCGAAGCTGACCCCGAGAATCTGAACTTCAAGCTTCCTGAACGCGCTGAAATGGTCGCGGAACCCGCAACCTTGAATCGTTCAGCCAGGCGTGTCGGCCTTCGGGTAGAACCACAGGACGACGCGCTCGCCCCGGTAGTCTTGAAGCTGTCGTTTCTGGCCCGTGTGGTCCAGTACCTGGAAATCGGGAGCTTGTTGGCCAACAGTCAGCATGGTTCACCTCCGTGTGCTTCGGATGATGCGTGGACACGTCACCGGGGTCAATGGAGGAGGGGACAGCCTTGCATGCACAAGAGACCAGTGGCATAAG
>CAVOCR010000415.1:0-3232 GCA_963694245.1 Myxococcota bacterium | reverse complement strand
CGAGGTCTCTTTTCTGCGATGAGACGATTCAGCCCGTGTTTCGCATCCCAGCGGCGATCCCGTTGAAGGTCACGAGGAGGGCGTCCCGCACCTCCCCCCTTTCGGCGGCATGCGGGGGGAGTTCGCGAAGCCGACGGAGCAACTCGACCTGAAGCAGGTTCAGGGGATCCACGTAGGGGTTCCGGGCCTGAATCGAGTCCCGAAGCATGGGATTGCTCTCGAGGAGCCCATCGCGACCGCGTAGCTCGAGAAGGTGTTCGACGGTCAAGCCATATCGCCCCCGAAGATCGCGCCCGATGGCTCGAAGGCGCTTGGGGACGAGCACTTCATCGTAGCGGGCGGCCATGTCGGGGAGGGCCTTGGCGAGCACCATCTCAATCAGGTCGAGAGTGGATCGGAAAAAAGGCCAGTTCGCCTCCATTTCCTTGACCTCCCGACTCGCCTTTTTCTCCTCCATCGCCTCTGCGAGCGCGTCGCCGAGCCCCAACCACGCGGGAAGCATCAGGCGTGTCTGGGTCCACGCGAACACCCAGGGGATCGCACGCAGGCTCTCGATGCCTCCCCCTCCGCGACGGCGCGCGGGACGGCTCCCGATGTTGAGCAGTGCGAGTTCACTCTCCGGTGTCGCGGCGCGAAAATAGTTCACGAACTCGGGATGGTCCCGAACGATCCCGTGATAAGAGGCCCTGGATGTTTCGCTCAAGGTGTCCATTCGGGCTCGCCATGCCTTCTTCGGCCGAATCCCTCCGCGCAAGGTCGCCTCGAGGACCGCCGTCGTGGTCAATTCCAGAGTGCGCACCGCGATGCCTGGCCGGCCGTAGCGGGCCTGAATCATTTCGCCTTGCTCAGTCACCCGGATCGTCCCCTGGATGGAACCGGGGGGTTGGCAGAGGATCGCGGCGTGGGTAGGTCCCCCTCCACGCCCGACGGATCCTCCGCGCCCGTGGAAGAGAGTGAGGTGGATGTCGCGATCCCGGCATTCCTGAACGATGCCTTCCTGGCCTCTGTAGAGCGCCCAGGCAGCGGCGAGTCGACCGGCGTCTTTCGCGGAGTCCGAGTAGCCGATCATGACCTCGAGATGATTCCCATGCTCCTCCTGGAGCGTGTCCTTGACCCAGGGGAGGTCGAGCAGACTGGCGATGGCGGCTGGAGCTGAGTCGAGATCCGATTCCGTTTCAAAGAGAGGCACCACTCGCTGGGGTCGGGCATCGGCGTGGGTCGTGCAGCCCGCGAGAGCTTCCCGTTGGAGCATTTCCACTGCGAGGATGTCGGAAGGGGTGCAAGCCATCGAGATCACGTAGGCGCCGAGCACCCCGGGCGGTTGTTCCGCGGCCGCACGGAACGCTCCAAGGACGTCATCCACCGCCTGGGAGGGGGCTTCCGATTTCCGCTGCCAGTAGGCGACGTCCACGAGTGGATCGCCCCCGTCGAGTTGAGAGAGGAGGAACTGCGCTCGTCGTGTCTCCCCCCAGCGCGCGTAGGAACCGAGGCCCGCCGCCTGTGTCAACGAATCGAGGGCTTCGGCATGCCGACTGGCATCTTCTCGAATGTCGAGCTGCACGAGGCTGATGCCGAAAGCGTGCACCCGTCGAATGAGATCGAGGAGCTTCCCTCGGGCGATGTCGCCGTGGCTGCATTCATGGAGCGAATCCCAGCAGAGCATGAGGGGATCGAGGATTTCGTCCACGGTCTGAATCACATGGCAATGGGGTTCGACGGCGTCGTCGAGGTGTGCTTCGAGGGAGAGACGGGTGTCGTCGAGTTTGTCGCGAAGGTCGCGCAGAACCTCCCGATAGGGCTCCCATGCCTCTCCGACCGTTTTTCGGAGCGTGTCCGAGCACTCGTTCATGGAGAGATCGCGTCGGAGGTCATCGACTGCACGCCAATAGAGGTCGGCCGCCATCCAGCGTGCCAGGGTGCACGCTCGTGCCGTGACCCGGGGTGTGACATTCGGGTTGCCGTCCCGGTCTCCGCCCATCCACGATCCAATCCGGATGGGAGTGGCATCCAGGGGGAGGGAGGCGTCCAGTTGGCATTTCATGGCGTGGTCGAGTTCCCGGAGGTATCGGGGAAGGGAGTCCCACAACACCTGCTCGACCGCCGCGAGTCCTCCCCGGACCTCGTCCTCGGGAGTCGGGCGCTCGGGCCGGATTTCGTCGGTGGCCCACCCCGCGCTGATCACGCGATGGAGTTCGCGTCGATGCGCGTCCTCCTCCCGGGGGGTCATGGCATGGAGGTCGCGTTCCCGCAGCAGTCGGTCGATTTCCAGGTGGATGTGCTGGACAGTGCGGCGCCGCGTTTCCGTGGGGTGGGCGGTGAGGACGAGTTCGATGCCGAGTGTCGAGATGCAGCTCGAGATGGCGGAGGGCGTGACGCCTGAGTCGATCAGACTCTGAAAGGTCTCCTCCAGCGAGCCTCTCTGGGTGGATGTGTCCGGCTCGAATTGATGCGCACGGCGTCGCCGGATGCGATGCTGCTGCTCTGCAAGGTTGGAGAGCGAAAGGAAGTGATTGAACGCTCGTGCCACCCGTTCCATGTCGTAGACGTCGAGTGATTCGAGGAGGGTTTCCAGCTTCTTTCGACTCTTGACCTTTCCCGAACGGGCCGCCTTCGAGAGGGTCCTGATGTCTTCCACGAGTTCAAAGAGCGTGTCCCCTTCCTGGTGCCGCAGAACATCGCCAAGGACGTTCCCGAGGAGATGAATGTCCTGTTTGAGGGATGCGGTCTTGCGAGACGTGCGGGCCATGCGGGGCGGGTTCCTTTCATCCTGCGATTGGCTCGCTGGATGATTGAGAGTGGAAGCGAGATGATTGGAACCGGTGGGCACGGGTGTTGTAAAGTCCTCGAGGCCCATTGTCGGTTGCGGTGACCTCGACACGAGGACTGCGGGGCGAATGATGGAGGGCGCGGGAAGGCGGATGGATCCAACGGGAGGAGTCGATGCGTGCTTTTGTGGCAGGAGCGACGGGATGGACGGGCCGCCATGTGGTGGAGGCGCTGTGCGAGGCCGGGGTCGAGACCCATGCCCACATTCGGCCCGACTCGCCCCGTGTGCGAGAATGGGAGGCCCGTTTCCGGGAAATGGGGGGCCATCCCGATACGACGGAATGGTCCGCTGCTCCCATGAAATCAACGCTCCTGAATCTTCAGCCAGACCTCGTCTTTGCGCTTCTCGGGACCACTCGGAAGCGGGCCCGGAGTGGAGGGGGCACGTATCGGGAGGTGGACGAGG
>CAVOCR010000414.1:0-3235 GCA_963694245.1 Myxococcota bacterium | reverse complement strand
TGATCACCTGAGCGATCCCGGGGACCGCCAGCAGGCGGCGGGCGATCGTCCACTCTCCCAGAGTGCGCAACTCCATCGATGAATGCCGGTCAGACGTCAGTCCGATGTAGAGGATGTCCCCCATGATCGACGTGATCGGTCCCATCATCGGCGGCTCTGTCCCCCGGGGGAGAGTCGCGGCGACCTGCTGGAGACGCTCGGAGACAATCTGGCGGGCGCGAAAGATGTCCGTTCCCCAGTCGAAGTCCACCGACACGACCACGATTCCGACCTGCGTCCGTGATCGAACCCGTCGCACCCCATTCGCGCCATTGAGCGCTCTTTCGATGGGCAGCGTGAGAATCGTCTCGACCTCTTTCGGCGCCATCCCATGCGCGTCGGCCACGACGGTCACGCTCGGAGCGGTCAGATCCGGAAAGACATCGATGGGCATGCGAACCGCTTCCACGATCCCCCACGCCATCAGCGCGACTGCTCCAGCGAGGACGAGCAGCCGATTCCCAAGCGACCATCGGATGATTCCATCGATCAATGGTGATGTCCGTGCTCAGGAAGCTGTGACTTCGAAGTCGCCAGCCGTACGGCGTAGGGGCCGACGGATACCACACGTTCGCCCAACGACACGCCCTCAACGATCTCGACGTACGCTCCATCCCGTTGACCCACACGGACCGTTCGACGCGCAAAGCTCTCCCCTCCGAGCGCCACATAGACCACGGACAGGCCCCCCTCATGGATCACCGCCGAGGCGGGGACCGTGATTGCGGAACGAGGAGCGTCAGTCAGTACATGAACGTCGGCAAACATCCCCACGCGCAGAAGCCGGCGGGCATTGTCGACCTCCATGAAGAGGGGAACGGTGCGGGTACGTGCATCCAACACTCCTCCGACTGCCATCACCTGCTCAGCGCCCAGATCGAAGACTTCGTCGCTCCCAGAGACGCCAAACCAGACCCCCTGCGGATTCTCCAGATATCGGGCATGCGTCTCCGTCACATGGACTTCAAGCCACAGGCGTTCAAAGTCGACGACGTGGATCAAATCAGAGCCTGCCTCCACGAAGCCCCCCGGCACCGCGTGAACCGACACGACTGTCCCCGACACCGGCGTCCGGAGACGGAGCAGAGCGTCGTTCTCCGTCGTGCTGGCTGCCTGAAGGCTCTGTGTCTGCTTCAACCGTTGAGTCGCCAGTTTGGCCTGGGTCGAGGCCTGGTTCAGTTCATACTGCGCATCCTGAACACGGCGCCTTGGGACTCCACCGAGATCCAGGAGTCCCCGCAACCTCTTCAATTCACGAGCCGCCTGATTCTTCGCAAGCCGGGAGGCCTCCACCGCATGCTCGAGGCCTGCCAGATTCGCGGCGTCCTCAAGACGGGGGGTCAACATCGCAACGACCTGATCGCGCTCGACCTCATCGCCCATTCGAAGCATCGCAGGACTCGCAGCCAACCGTCCTGCCACCGGGCTCGTGATCAAGGCCTCTCCATCGGGACGCGCACGAATCGTTCCATAGGCCTCAAAGGAGGGACGAATCTTCCGCGTCGCCACCGGCGAGGTCGCGAAGTCGATCCGCCATTGCTGCTCCTTGGTGAACACGATCTCCTTCTCCTGGAGTTCCTGTCCCCCCTTCCCCGCTTCGGATGCAGCCGCGGCGGCATCCGCGAACACCTCCACCTCACCCAGCACGTGTACCTCGCGAATCTCACCCGATACGATCTGTACGCGCGCGCTCCGCTTCCCCGCATGCTGTGGACGAACCACGGGTTTGAAGATGCCGGGAATCGCGGCGACATCGATCTCAAACCGCTCGGAGACACTCCCGCCGCCGCTGAGTTCAACGCTCACCAGGCCCTCGGAGAGCGGCTTGAAGTCATCCATCCGGGTCACATGCGCCCACAATTCGGCCGGGTCTCCGACGATCAGAGGCGGAACCTCCACGAAGAGCTCGGTCCGCTCCTGATAGGTCGTGTACGCCGTGGATGATTCCGCGTGCCCGTGCCCATGCGTGGACTGAGCAGGGTCCTCCCCATGGCCCTCCCCATGGCCCTCCCCATGGTCCTCCTCGGAATTTCCGTGCCCCGAGTGCCCGGGTTCATGATCGTGGCCATGACACCCCAGGAGAGTCACGACAACCATCCATGCAAGCAGTCCTCTGAATCGATTCATGGAGCCTCTCCCAGCACGACTTCGCGAAGTTCGACGCACGCCTGCCGGGCGGCATGTTCCAGCTCCAACACAGCAAGCGCGTCATCACGTACGCTTCGATGCACAATCAACAATTCCGTCACATCCAGTTCGCCACCGCTCCACGACGCCTCGGCCATCGCACGGATTTCCTCCGCCGCCGCATCCATCTTCGCTCGAACATCGCGGGCGAGTGTGGAAAGCCCAAGAGCTCGCTCCAGCGCAGGCCGCTTCTGTCTCCGAACGTCCTCCGCCCAAAGTTCGCGCATGGACCGAGCACGCTCCTTCAAGGAGCGAGCCATCGCTGCATCGGCCTGGCCGTGATCAAAGAGAGGAATGGAGAGACCAATGCCTGCCTGAAACCCCTGCCGACGGCTGGTGCCTCCCTCCTCCACACCCCGCCAGCCACCGCTGAGGTCGAGCGCTGGCACCCATCCCCGCTCAGCGGCCTTCAAATCCAACTGCGCCGCCTGCTCACGCAGCTCCCAGGCCCTCAGTTCCGGATGCTTTTGAGATCCCGCAATGGACCGGACATCAGACTCCGAGGGAACCAGTGTTCCCTGAACACGAGGCCAGCCAGCGGGCGCATTCAGCTCCCCGGTCAACGCCAGAAGCTCCAACCACGCGGCCTCCCGCTCCACCATGGAACGGCCCAGATCCGTGCGTGCAGAGCGCATCGCCTGGCCCATCTGCAACGTCTCGTAGACAGAGACAACACCGGCCTTCTGGTGCTCCCGCAATCGCTTCATCGCCACTTCGAGCTGCACGACCCAACTGTTCGCCACCGCATGCAGAGCCTGCTGATGAACCAGCTCCCAGAACCGACGCCGCGTCTCCGCCACCATGCGTCGGAGGGTCCCCAGACCGTCCTGCCTCGCAGCCTCACTCCGCTGCACCGCAGCATCCGACCGAAGTCCTCTGCGTCCCGACAACTCCACCGACTGGGAGATCGATGCCGAATCCTCGACAGCCCCCGGCTCGCCATCCACGATCCGCTCCGTTTCGTATTGAATCACGGGGTTTGGCCACACGCCCGCCTGCTCACTCGCCG
>CAVOCR010000413.1:0-3238 GCA_963694245.1 Myxococcota bacterium | reverse complement strand
TCCGTGCCCTCGGCGGCAAGGTCGTCCAGAAGGAGGGAGTTGCTGGACTCCCAGGCCCGCTTCCATTGCTTGAAGAGGTTTGCGACTTCCGCCTCCATCGGAATGGGCTGGGCGGCAGCGAACCCGACGGATTGCATGAGAATCAGGACACCCAGGAGGGCCACAATCCGCGGTTGGAAACTGGCCATGGGAGACCCCGTCAGGACAAGCGATGAAACAGGACGTGTCATCTCCAAGACCATAGCTGTGGTCAGGGCCCGGTGCAATTGACCGGGGTGTCCAGACCCGGACGGTGTCCAGTTCGAGACAGCCGGACCCGAGTGGAGAGAGGCTGGGAATCTGTTTTGATTCAATGGGTTGGCCCTCTTTCAAGGGAGAGTCGAAGTGGCATGAAACGTGCGTTTTAAAGAGAGGGTGTGGCGTGTCTACAACGCGTGGTTGCATTCCCTGGGGATGACCGCGAATGCCCCTTGACTTGAGCGGGGTGAACGGTATGCTGCCGTGTCTTTTTTGGGTGGGCTCCACGAGCCGCCCGCATGCGGGACTAGAATCCCGCGTTTCAGGAGTGGGGATGCGCACACGATTGGCTCAACTTCTCGTCCTTGGAATCGCCAGCACGTTTTTCGTGTCGACGGCGCTTGCCACGTCGGTGGATGTGGATGGTACGGAGCCGCCCGCAGAAGCGGCCTCGGAGACGGCGGATGTGACGACGGAAGCTGCCGCTGAAGAGCCGAAGGAGGATCGCCCCTTCGGTGGAAGCGTCACCTTGTCGAACTCGGTTGGTTTCGGAACGTTCATCCCCGGTGAGTTCACGGATCGCCCGGCCTACGACATCTCGATTACGGTCGCGCCCCATTATGTCATCGACGATCAGCAGCGTCTGACGGCTTCGATTTCGGTGAATCAGAGCGTGGTCACGAACGTGGATTCGGCGGTCACACGGCCGAATCAGGCATTGTTGAGCGATCTGTCACTGGTCTATTCCTACTCGAAGATCATCGAGGAGCCGGTGACGGGGATCAGCGTGAATGGTTCTCTCGCTCTTTCGTTGCCGACCTCGCTCGCGAGCCAGTACCGGACGATGTTCGCGGCGGTTGCGCCGACCCTCTCGGCCTCCTGGTCGTGGGAGTGGTTGTCGGTGAGCTACGCCCTTCAGTTTCGGAAATGGCTCCACGAGTACGATCATCCCGCGGTTGATTTGGAAGGGGTCGTGGGCGCGCCCATTTGCCTCAACAGGACGTCTCCGGACCCGGACAAATGCTTCCCCGGTGGCTTTGCGAACGTGTCCCATCGCGTAGGCAATACGATCGGCCTCGGCTTTCGTCCCATGGACGGCTTGAGCATCGGTACCACGTTCATCTTCTACAATTCCTTCGCGTACGACGCGCATCCGGAAGAGGACGAGTTCACGAGCGAGAACGCGGTCGCGGGCAATACCCAGCGGGATACCACCTACGCGAACATCGACGTGACCTACACGATCACGGATTATCTTGCTGCTTCGGTGGGGACGACCACGTTCCAGCCTCCGAAGACGGCCGACAACAAGTCATTCAGGTTCCCGTTCTTTACACCGGACGCGAACAACTTCACCTCGTTCTATCTGGCCCTCGCGGGCTCTTTCTAGGTTTTGAATCGGCGCCCCACGGGGACGCCGGGAGGATTCAATGCGCAGCATTGCCAAGAGTGGAATTGTCCTGCTCCTCATCCTGACTCTCGCCGGTCTCACCGGGTGTGCACAGGAAGTCGGTAACATTGACCGGACCCAGTCCGAACAAATCGAGAAAGAGCAGTTCGGGGGGGTCTGGTATTACGTCAAGACCGTCATCGATGCTCCCTACAGCACCCGCTACAGCTTCCAGGGGGAGATGAACTTCGGAGAGGGCGCGAAAATCGTGTTCGACCTCCAGGAGAACAAGCTCATCGCCTATCCTGTCATCGAGAGCGTTGTCGGGATGGAAGATGGACATCAGGTCCTTCAGATGCGTCGATACTGGGACAAGAGCCGCCGCGGCGAGTTCCTTGATCTTCAGGTCGGTCAGCCAGTCGCGATCTGGTCTGTCTCCAGTCACTTTGACCTCAAGCAGCAGTACAATGCGGCGACGGGTGAGCAGTCGAACGTGCTCGAAGAGAACACGACGGATCGCCCCTGGTTCGAGCGCGATTATGTTCGCGTCGATTGGAACAGCGAGGAACTCAAGGAAGGATTCTTCATCTCCGGAAGAATCCCCACACAGAGCGTTCACTATGTGGAGGAGGATGGACAGAATCCCCTCAACCCGGATTCGCCTGACTTTGATCCCGACTACATCGGCATCGTCAACAACTATGCCGTGACCCCGAGTACGTACAACTGCACCCTCTATGTCCTCGGACAGGGCGACTGCACCGGTTCCGTCATCAAGGTCCGTCACAGCTTCAAGCGTGCGGACCCGATGGAGGATGTTGAAATCCGCGTCTACACGAACGCGGAGCACATGGACAAGTTCGGATTCTTCCTCTCCGAGCGACACGACTACGACGAATGGTATGGGCACACTGAGTCCGGCCGAGAGTACAAGGCCAATCTCTGGAAGCTCTGGACCCAGGCACAGACCGCTGAGCCGGTCGTCTCAGGCGAGGAGGGCGAAAGCGTCTCCTGCAATACGAATCGTGACTGCCCGTTGGGTTCCCGCTGCATGGCAGAGGAGTGGTTCAACGGCGGAACCTGCCAGATCCTGACTCCGATGGCGTATCGCGATCGCGAGCTGAATCCGGTCATCTACCACATGAACCCGGGCTTCCCGGGGCTGACCCCTCCGGTTCCCATGACGGATGGCTCGGGCAATTTGATTCTGAACGCAGGGGGCGAGCCCCTGTATTCCGGTGGCGATGTCGTGTTCTCCCAGACCACGGGTCGTGCGCATCCCTTTGTCATCGGATCCTACGAGGCGGTGGATCAGTGGAGCGACACCTTCAAGAACACCGTGGCGTGGCTCTATCATCATGAGGACCTCGGCACCCTGCACATGGATCAGCGGGCCGAAGGTGCTCGTGGTTGTGAGCAGCACTCGGATTGCCTCGTGGACAACGCGAATGTCCTCGCCTGGAGCTATGCGGATTCGACGGACAAGGTCGGCATCTCGTGCGCGGACTCCTCGGACTGCGAGTCCGGTCTCAGCTGTGAGGCGACCAGCTCGGGCACCAAGGCCTGTGCAGAGAAGCTGACCTGTGCGGATGGGCCGTGTCCCTTTGGCGG
>CAVOCR010000412.1:0-3243 GCA_963694245.1 Myxococcota bacterium | reverse complement strand
TGGACGTTCTCAGGCTTGTCGAGCCAATGCTGGTCTTCGCCGCTCATCTCAGCCTCCCACGATGGGTAGCAGGAGAGCGTGAATGCGCTCGGCCTGGAAGAAGAGAACGATGCATCCAATGGCGGTCGCCACAGGCGGGATCACGCAGAGGATATGACGCCGCTCGACGCTCATCTCCGTGTCGCCGTCCTCGTGGTGTGCGGGGTCGTCCCCGTGGGCATCCTCCGGAGGCGCGGACTTGAAGAAGGCCCCGGCGATGACAGGTCCGAGATACCCGATGCTGAGAAGCGAACTGAGCATGAACACCGCCATCAGGGGCAGCTGGTGCGCCTCCGCGGTGCCGAGGGCGAGATACCACTTGCTCCACATCCCACCGGCGATGGGCAGGCCGATGATGGAGAGGCTTCCGATCGCGAATGCCCCCATGGTCCAGGGCATCTTGTGACCGATTCCGTTCATCGTGCTGACTTCCGTCTTGTGCACCAGCACGATGAGCGCGCCTGCGCAGAAGAAGAGCGTGATCTTGCCCATCGCATGCATGGCGATGTGCATTCCGGCGCCCAGGATCCCGAGATCGTTCGCCAGGGCGGCGCCGAGGACGATGTAGGCGAGCTGACTGATGGTGGAATACGCCAGCCGGGCTTTCAGATTGTCGAGGGTGAGCGCGATGATGGAGGACGCGAGGATGGTGAACGCCGCCGCATACATCAGCCAGATGCTCGCACCGGTCTCCGCGAGGAGATCGATCCCGAAGATGTAGACGATCACTTTGACGACTGTGAAGACACCGGCCTTGACGACCGCCACCGCATGGAGGAGGGCGCTGACAGGCGTGGGGGCCACCATCGCGTTTGGCAGCCACCTGTGAAAGGGCATCAGCGCCGCTTTTCCGGTCCCGAAGGCGAAGAGTCCAAGAAGGATGATCAGAGGCCATCCCTCCACCTTTCCTGCGAGGACGCCACCGGGAGTGAACTCCGTGGTTCCAGCCACATGCGATGTCCAGAGGATGGCCAGAAGCAGGAAGGCCACGGAGGTGGTGAGGAGGATCCCGAGATACACACGGCCCGCACGCTTCGCCTCAGGGGTGCCGTGATGGGTGACGAGGGGATAGGTCGAGAGGCTCAACACCTCGTACATCACAAAGAGGGTGACGAGGTTGCGGCTGAACGCAATCGCCATTGCGGCCGCGATGGCGAGGGCGAAACACACGAAGAACCGGGTCTGGTTCTCCTCGTGATGACCTCGCATGTAGCCGATCGCATAAAGCGACGTAATGGGCCAGAGACCCGCTGCGACCAATGCAAAGAGCATCCCCAGCGGCTCGACCTTGAACCCGAGCATCACTCCTGGGAAGAGCTCGACAAGGTCGAGTTCCGGGCGTGCGCCCCCCGCGACAGCCGTATAGATCTGCAATACGGTCAGGAAGGTGAGCACGCTGGTGAGCAGCGTCACGGCCTCCCGGGAATCCGGCCATTTTCCGAGCCGGGAGAGTATCGCTGCCCCGATGAGCGGCAGGAGGAGCGACGTGAGTATGGCGTCTTCTGGCGTCATGCTCCTCCTCCCATCAAGGCCTTGGCGGCCTCAGCAGCGACCCCTGCCGGGGTGTCGGTGAAGATTCCGAAGTAGAGGGTGGCGCCGATCATGATCCAGGTCGGGACCAGCATGGAGAGGGGGGCCTCCTCGACGGGCTCGGCGTCCTCGGGGGCGTCTTCAAAATAGGCGACCTCAACCACTCGCCAGATGTAGACCACGGCGAGCAGGCTGCTCAGGAGCGCGGCCACCGCGACAGGCCAGAGTCCAGCTTCCAGTGCCCCGAGGACGAGGTACCATTTGCTGACGAAGCCGACCGTGAGGGGGACGCCGATCAGGCTGAGCCCTCCGACCACGAATGCCGCCATTGTGAACGGCATGCGCCGGCCAAGGCCCCGAAAGGCGTCGATGTGGACGCTGCCGAGGCGGAGCATGACACAGGCCATGACCATGAAGAGCCCGCCCTTCATGAGGGCGTGGTTGAAGAGGTGAACAAGCGCACCGGTCAACGCGGTGACGTTCAGAAGAGAGAGTCCAAGGACCATGTATCCGATTTGAGCGACCGAGCTGTAGGCCAGCATCCGCTTGAGATTGGTCTGGAAGATCGCGACGATCGATCCCATGAAGATCCCGACGATGGCGAGGGGAAGGAGCAGGTCATCGAGGTAGAACTGCTCGAAGCTGAGGTCCGGCCCCATGAGCGTGAAGGTCATGCGTGCGAGGAGATAGAAGGAGACCTTCGTGAACGTGGCAGCGACAAACGCGGTGACGACGCTCGGGGCGAAGGTGTAGGCGTTGGGCAGCCACGAGTGCAGCGGAAAGACCGCGAGCTTCAGGCCCAGCCCCGTCGCGAGAAAACAAAACGCGGCGATGGTGGTGCGATTGGTTTCCATCTCCCCGAGCTTCTCGGAGAGGTCCGCGATGTTGAGACTCCCGGTGAGGCTGTACAGAAGTCCAACGCCAATGAGATAGAAGGTCCCTCCCGTCGCGCCCATCATGAGGTATTGATAGGCGGACGTGAGCGCTCTTTTGTCGCGCCCCATGGACACGAGGGCATAGGTCGAGAGCGATGCGATCTCGAGGAAGACGAAGACGTTGAAGGCGTCGCCTGTGATGACCATCCCGAGCAGACCGGTGAAGCAGAGCAGAAGCGCGGCGTAGAAGAGGTGGTGTTTGGAAGCGGGGATCTCGTCCTCGACGCTTCGGCGAGCGAAGGGGAAGACGACCGAGGCGACACCCGTCACGATGAGCATCACGTATGCATTCACGACGTCGATGTTGTAGGAGATGCCCCAGGGCGGGTCGAAGCCCCCCAGCTTGTAGAGAATCGGTCCCGTCGCCTGCACCTCTCCGAGAAGGGTCCAGGAGATGGCGAGTGCGCACCACGCGGTCACGGTGGAAAGCGCCCATGCCCACGTCCCCCGACGTATCAGGAGGCAGAGTGGCGCCGCGCAGAGCGGCACGATGATCTGGAGTGCAGGGAGGTTGGCGCCGATCATGCCGTCTCCTCCAGCTTCTGGATTTCATCTTCCTCGAGGGTCCCGTAGGCCTCGTGAATCCGGACGGTGAGGGAGAGGCCGACGGCGGTGGTGGCCACCCCGACGACAATGGCAGTCAGGATGAGGACGCTTGTGAGGGGATTGCTGTAGACCGTGTCCTCCGCTCCTGTCGCAATCGGTGCCGTGCCTCCGGTGACCTTCCCCATGGTGATGT
>CAVOCR010000411.1:0-3255 GCA_963694245.1 Myxococcota bacterium | reverse complement strand
CCCGGCATGGACGCCGATGGAGACAACTGCCCGGACGCCTGCAAGGGCGACTAGGCGCAGTCCTCCCGCTCGGAGGCTGTCCCTGGCTCTCGAGGCCAGCGTGCAGTTTGGGAGGTTGACGAGCCCCTACGATTCCGTGAATGACGAACTTCCGGATTCGGACGTCGGCGCTGACGTGTTCACTGTCGCGTCCATTTGCGCGATTTCCCATTGGTTTTGAGGCGGCCCTTCTCTTCGGGGCATCCGGATTCGCCCGCTGTTTCCATTCAACAACGTTTCCCCTGTCTTCGCCGAATCCTCGGGGTTCCGACGAGAAGAGTTGGACGTCTGTTCCGAGGGAATGACGTGGCTTCATGCGGACTCTGGCGAGGTTACCGCCGGCGTACTTTGGCCGTTGGCACCATGAATGGGGGGTGGTAGGCTGCGGACGGTTCCAGACACATCGACTCCCCCTGCATCGTTTTTTGAGTGGAGGAAGCGTCCAGAGAGGATGCATGTGGATCATGTCGTGGATTAATGTCTCTTGTTGGAGTGTTGTCATGCGCGTGTGCAAATACCTTTCACTCATGCTGGTCATTGGATTCGCGTCGGGAGTTCCCGGGGCGTCCGATGCCTTCGCACAGTCGGCGAGCTTCTCCGAGAAGAAGGGCCTCGATGTGGATGTCTTCAGCGTCAAGGGTGCTGAGGGCTCCGACGAGAAATCGGCGGTCCAGGCGGCCCGGGTTCTGGCGCTGCAGAAGGCGGGCGAGATGCTGGGCGGAACCCTGGATGAGAAGGCGCAGATCGCGATGTTTCTTGTCAACGCGCCGGACGACGTGTTGGCCATGGCGACTCTTCAGCGGATCACCCGGCGCATGTGGGGGGATCGGGGGCCGATTCTGGATGCCCGTGTACTGGTGAACACGAAGGATCTGCGGGTCACCTTGCAAATCAATGGTCAGCTCTCCAGTACGAAGCAACTGGCGAAATCCCTCGGAAATCCTCAGATCATGATTCTCTACAGCGGGCTCACGAACCGTCAGGCCACACGGGAGGAGACTCAACTGGGGGAAGTGGTCACCAATTTCATCACGAGCTTCTTCACCCAGCGTCGTTGGAACGTCGTGGATCGGAAGCAGGTGGAGCGTGCGCGGGAGAAGATGAAGGCGCAGGGAGTCCTCGCGGGCCTTCCTCCCGATCCCCAGGCTCAACTGGCGATGTTGACGGGTGCGGACATCTACATGGAATTTTCGGTCGTGACGACCACCTCGCGGGGCAGAAAGGCGAATGTCTCCATCAAGGCCTTTGATACGGCGACGAGCCAGGTTCGGGCCGCGTCGGCGGCCGACTCGCGGGAGTATCCGGCAGGAGCGGCGTGGGCCAGCATCATGCAGGAGGCGCTGGGGAACAGCATGCCGGCCATCTTTGAGAATCTGCGGGGCTATTGGTTGGAGGATGCAGCGGAGGGTCGGCCCGTGTTCCTCGTGATCGATGGGGACTGGTCGGATCGGGCCCGCTACAAGAACGTGCGCTCTGCGCTCAAGGAGATGGGGACCTGGGAGAAGCGTGAGAAGACCAACGGGCTGCTCACGGGCACCTTGCGTTTCAGCGGAGACATCGATGATCTTTCGGACGATCTGGAAGATGCCCTCGTGGAGAGCGGGTTTTCCGAGGCCCGGTTCATCCTTGAGACCAGGTCGATGTTGCGGATTCAGGCGGTGTCGGACGGTTTCTAGTCGTTTCTTCGTGTCCTTGACGGTCGTGGAGCGGAGAGAAAAAAGGGTTGGGGAAGGTTCTTGCAAGGGAGAAAACCAATGATACGGGGAATGCGGTTTCTGGGAGTTCTATTGCTGGTGATGTGCTGCACGGCCGGCAATGCCGTCGCGGAAGATGCGTACAGCGAGGTCTCGAATCAGAAGCTCTTGCTGCGTTCGAAGGTTCGGACATCGCTTCCAGCCAAGCATCTGCGGACCTTCTATCGCGCCATCGGGATGAAGAACTTCACCATCAAGGACTGGCAGCTGGAGGATCCCGAGGTGGTCAGCTGGTGTTCGGATACGGCGAAGGACATCGAGATGCGTCAGGGGGAGACCGACACGCAGGGCGAGGCCCGCGGGACCCTGGAGGCGCTCGCACGGGCGTGCGGCATGATCTATTCCCATGAATTGAGCATCAGCCATTCCTGCAAGACCGTTGTCCGCACGGTGAAGAAGAAGAAGAAGAAGTATCGGGAATGCAGCATGTCCGCTGGGCTGAAGGTGACGAAGCATGGGGCGGAGTTCAGCGGGGGGGCCATCACGTCCTTCTCCCGGAACATGCAGTTTGGGGACCATGGTTCCGTGAAGGTGAAGGCCTCGGGCGAGGCCTCTGAAAAGATCGGCAAAGGAGGCGCCTCTGCTGCGGATGACAGCGCGCTTTCGAGCCTCGCCAGGGGGACGGTGGGGAGACTGATCAATCGACGCTTGAAGGACATTCGGGATTTTCAGCTCTCGGCTCCCGTGGTGCATTCTGATGGAGCGGTGAGCCGGATGTGCCTGGGCAAGCAGGTGGTGGAGCAGGATCTCCCTTTCTTCATCGTGGTGAATACTCCACGAGGTGAGGAGCGGAGGGGCTTCGTGAAGGCGCGGAAGATCTTTGATGGGTGCACGGAGACCACCGTGACCCGGAAGAAGGCGGAGAAGGGGAAAAAGGTCCGCCTGGAACCTCTTCAGGCGCAGATCATTCTCGGCGGGGACGGCGTCAAGAGAGGCATGACAGCCCGTGAAATGCCGCAGATTGGATTGAACATCGGGCTCGGCGCGGCCATGACGCCGTTCATCGGTTCGTTCGACAACCACGGCGGCAGCTTCATGTTGATGCAGGAGCAGAGCCTGGCGAATGCGCTCAATTCGTCCGAACTGCATCAGTATGCGCGTGTCATGTTCGGTGTGGTGGGAGATGGAAGGCCGGTGGTGGATTTCCTGGACGCCGCGTTCTTCGACGGCCTCGAGGTATTTAAGGACATCGTGGACGAGGAGAGCGTCTTCGTTGGGCAGGTGGACATCGGCTTGCTGAAGCGCTTCTATTCCCATGCCTTTTTCTGGGAGATCGGTGGCGGTCTCGCGGCCTCGTATTATCATGTGCCGATCGACAGTTACAACGGAGATGAGGAGATCCTGCTCTACGGATTCGGAGCGCATGCGCAGCTCGGAGTGGTACTGCAGTTGGCGCCTCGTTGGTTGATTCGTGCCCAGGCGGGCGTTCGCTCCGCGCTCCTCATCGCCTCTTTCGTGGCCT
>CAVOCR010000410.1:0-3256 GCA_963694245.1 Myxococcota bacterium | reverse complement strand
CCCGGCGTGCGGGGGATCCAGCAACGGTTCAGGGGACCAGGACGAGGAGACGGGGGAGACCGGGGAAGGGGCTGTTTTCGAATGCACTCTCGAGCCCGATGCGGACCCAGAATGGGCGGAGGTCCTGGGTTGCGAGGCGGATTTCGAGCAGGTGGCAGCGGCTCCTCTTGACGCGAGCATTCCGGGGGCGCTCTCGGTGAAGACCGTGATCGATCAGTTCGACGAGGACGCGCTCTATTTCCAGAACAGCAACAAGTATCTGATTCATCATCAGTTCTGTCAGCCCAATCTGTCCGGGAATGGTCTCCCGATCGTTCCTGCTCTCGGCCAGTTCAATCAAACGGAGTATTACAGTCCCTCCCGGCGCTTTCTGCTCGGTGCCGTGACGTATTACGAGGGGCCGGATGTCTTTGTGTACGAGATCGCGCCCTATGACACCGCGACAGCCGCAATGATCGCCAAGGCCTATGAGCGCATCGCCGGGTCCTCGTACTTCGGGGACGAGTTGCATTTCCATCCGACCAGCCTCGCGGTGGAAGTGGAAAGCAAGAACCTGCCGGATTCCGTGAAGATCATCAGCACGGAGGACCTCTTTCAGGGGATTGACTTCCAGCCGTTGAATCTGGGGGTGTCCTACGGGCGTCTACGCCACATCTCGGCGAAGGAACTGGAAACCCAATACCTCGATTTTCGGGAGATCGTCGTATTGGACGCGGTTCCGAATGACATCTCCGTCGTGAGCGGCATCATCACGTCCACGTATCAAACCCCTCTCAGTCACATCAATGTGCTGAGTCAAAATCGCGGAACGCCCAACATGGCGGTGATCGGAGTGTTTGAGGATGGCTCTTTGATGGATCTCGACGGCGAATGGGTGCGTTACGAGGTGACGGCCTTCGAGTGGTCGGTGACGAAGAGCTCGCAGGAAGAGGCCGATACATGGTGGGAGGAGAACAAGCCCGATGCCGTCAACATCCCTCCGCTGGACATCAGCGTGGATGGGTTGCGCGACATGGAGGACATGCTGGACCTCGAAAACGGCACGTTGAGCGAGGCGCTCGCGAAGGCGATCCCTGCGTTTGGAGGGAAGGGAAGCCATTATGGAGGCTTCGCCCACATGGACCAGGAAAAGTGTCCGTCTCCGAAGGCGTTCGGGATCCCGGTCCACTACTACGACCAGTTCATGAAGACTCACGGATTCTATGACTATGTGGCCGAGATGCTGGAGGACCAGAAGTTCCAGACCGATCCCGCCGAGCGCGACAAGCGGCTTGCCACCTTGCGGGATGCCATGCGGTTTGCCCCGATCGATCAGGACTTCCTGAAGCTGGTGGAGGACAAGATCGCGGAGGACTTCGACGGGATCCGCATGCGCTTTCGTTCCAGCACGAACTGCGAGGATCTGGATGGGTTCACGGGAGCCGGCCTCTACACGTCGCTGAGCGGTGATTTGAGCGACCCCACCAAATCGGTCGCAGACGCCATCCGTGGCGTCTGGGCGAGCATCTGGTTCTTTCGCGCTTTCGAGGAGAGAAGCTACCGGAGCATCGATCACAATGGCATCGGCATGGCGCTTCTCGTGCATCGCTCCTTTCCCGAGGAGGAGGCCAATGGCGTCGCGTTGACGGGAAACATCTTCGACACGACGGGTCTGGAGCCGGGGTTCTACATCAACGTCCAGCAAGGCGGCGCTTCTGTCGTGAAGCCGGAGTTCGGCATTCAGTCCGACCAGTTCATCTACCATTACGACATGCCGGGGCAGCCCATTGTCTTCCTCGCGCATTCCAACCTGGTGGGGGATGGAACGACCGTGTTGACCAATCAGCAGACCTACGTGCTGGGTACGGCGTTGAAGGAAATCCACATGTTCTACTTCGATCTCTATGGCCCGCCGTCGGACAATCCGACGCAGTTTTATGGGATGGATGTGGAGTTCAAGTTCGACGGGGATCCGGGAGAGGACCCCAAGCTCTATGTGAAACAGGCACGGCCGCATGCTGGCTGGGGCGGATAGGCGCAACTCAAGGGATGGTGAATGATGCGTGGAATGAGTGTGTATTGGATGTTTTTGGCACTCGCGCCGTTGGCGTTGCTGGCGTGTGACGACGGAGGCGGCTCCGCGGAGTCGGGCGAGGAGACCGAAACCGGCGAGGAGACCGAAACCGGCGAGGAGACCGAAACCGGCGAGGAGACCGAAACCGGCGAGGAGACCGAAACCGGTGAGGACTTCGCGGCGACATGTGCCCTGGACGATCGACTCGGTGGCTTCATCGTGGGAAATTATGAGACCGACGGCTATTCGACCGTGTCCGGGAGCGTGGCGGAAGGGGTGATTCCGCTGACGGTGCTTCAGCCGAAGGAGTTCGAAGACGGATGTCAGCTGATGCAGAAGGACAATCCCTTTTGCGATCCTCCCTGTGGCGCAGGCCAGCTCTGTGATCATGATGGCAGCTGTGTGGCCTATCCCGAGAACAAGGAAGTGGGAACCGTGACCGTCACGGGACTCAACGTCGGCGGCCCCATCGTGATGGAACCCAAGAACCATCAGTACTTCGACACCTCTGTCTCCTATCCGGTGTACAACGCGGGCGCAGACATTCAGGTGCAGGCCACTGGAGGCACGGAGATCGCGCCGGAGGGGTTCACTCTCAAGGCGAAGGGCATCCCCTCTCTCGTGGTGCCCGACCGATACTGGTCCATGGAAGATGGGAAACCGCTCAAGCTCAGCTGGACGCCCGAAGAGGGACATTCCGGAGAGATCTACTTCTCTCTCAATGTCGATCAGCACGGGAATTCACCGGTCAGTCTCTTTTGTCGGGTGAAAGATGTCGGATCCCACGAGGTCAGCGCGAACCTCGTGAGCACGATGCTCAGCTATGGGGTGAGTGGATTCGCGACCGCGGATCTCTACCGTCGGGATGTGACCACGGTGGATCTGGCTGAAGGCTGCGTGGACTTTCAGGTCCTCAGCCACGTGCAGGGGATGCTCTCGGTGGAGGGGCACACGGCTTGCTTCAACGATGGCGACTGTCCCGATGAACAGACGTGTGAGTTCGCCATTCAGACCTGCGTGGATCCCTGATTCCTCGGTTCCCTCCCCCCTTCATCTCCAGGAAACCATGGACTGATCGCTTCTTTCGTCTTGGATGGGAGAGGGGGGGTCAAGGGGTGGAGTCCGTCGCGGCGTCTGCCTCGTTCCCTGTGCTTCCCGAGCCCGTCTGAATGAACACGGGAATGGCCTTCTTTCGTGCATTCG
>CAVOCR010000409.1:0-3256 GCA_963694245.1 Myxococcota bacterium | reverse complement strand
AGCGACGGTGAAGACAGTCATGCGATGCCGCTCGCCACGCCTGAGCACTGGCCTCTGGAAGCGGCGATATTTCTCGTGTCATCGGAGGCGAAGCCCGTGTCCTCCACGCGGGGGATGGCAGAGACTGCCGCCTCGTCTCCCTATCATGCCGCCTGGATAGCCACCGTCCTGGAGGATCTGCCGGTGGCACGAGAGGCGATTCAATCCCGAGACTTCGGGGGGCTTGAGCGGGTGACGGAACGGAGCTGCCTTGCCATGCATGCGACGATGCTCGCCGCCCGTCCGTCCCTTTGCTATTGGAAGCCCGAGACTGTTCAGACGCTCGACGCCATCGAGCGTCTTCGCGCCGAGGGCCGTTCGCTTTTCTTCACGATTGATGCGGGGCCCAATGTGAAGGTGTTCACGCCTCCCGGAGATCCGGAAGGGACGCTGGAAGCTCTGGAGTCGGCGCTTCCACTCCTTCAGACCTTGCGGACCCGCCCCGGTTCGGGCGGTACATTGCAGGGCATTTGAACGACTGGGATCCGTCAGCCTGTGTGGCGTGTTCGTGCTAGATGAATCATCGAAGTCGCGGAGGGGTCGAGCACTTCTTGAAGAGAGAGGGAGTTGAGGCAGTCCCGAATGGCATCGTTCACGGCGAGCATCGGACCCTGAATTCCACAGCTCCCCAGCTTTTCGCAGGTTTCGGTCTGGGCGCAGTCCACCAGATGGGCATGGCCTTCAAAGCGCTCCAGAAACCACTGAAAGGAAAACGCCGAGAGATCCGCCTGGAGGGCGTAGCCCCCCTGTGCACCCCGGGTGCTGGAGATCAGCCCTTCGTGTCGGAGCTCCTGGAGGACCTTGGCCACGAGTCCTTCTGGGACATCGCAGCTCTCCGCGACGGACCGGGCGCTTGTCCGGATACCAGAGGGCAGCAGCAGCAGATGCTGCAGGGCCATCAGGGCATACTCTGTCTTGCGGTTCAGTCGAAACATCTGCTCCCCATGTCACGAGTCAAAGGATCGTTTCTGTGCGGGGGGGTGTCAAGGAGTGGATCGGAACACCGGTATTTGGCGGTTGATGAAGGACGCAGTGGAATGCCGGGGGAAGGGAGCGCGTCCAGGCAATGCGGGAGCCGCCCAGTTCAGGGGGCTGGCGTGTTCTTTGTTGACTTCATGTCGATCCATTTCCTATGGTATCAATTGGGCAGTCGTCTGTCCGAAAAATGGCCCGGGGGGGCCGATTGAATTTGATCGGGAGGGATGTATCGTGCGAGTAACGTGTGGACGAGGGACCAAGACCGCGAAATTGCCGTGTGAACCGGTGGATGATTTCTACTGTCGAGCCCGCCGTCGGCGACTGACTCTGGGCAAATGCCTGGATGATTTCTTGAACGCCAACGCGCTTGAAAAGCGCTCTTCAGCCTGCTGGTCCTGTCTTCAGGGACGGGACAACCGCGAGAGCTTTTCTCGGGGATAGGCAATCCAATGCATTCATGACAACGTCCAACCGCGACCATGCGGTCGATGGAGGGGTGCATCTCATGACAGCTGAAGTCCGGTCTCAATGGAGTGGATGGGATCCTCTGTGGCGCAGGGGATGGGAGGAACTGCTATCCCGGCCGCAAGGGGAAGGTCCTCCTGCGCTTGCGGCCTTCGACGCAGATGGAACTCTCTGGGCGGACGACGCGGGCGAGGCGATGCTCCGGATGTTCGCACGCGAGGGAGGCCTCCCGGGGCGGACTGAAGACGATATTCTGGAAGAGTACAACGCACGCGTTGAAGCGGATGTGAGCGCTGGATATGCCTGGGCTGTGACGGTCATGGCAGGAGGCACGGAGACCGGGGTCCAGGCGCTCGCACGGAGAACGATGGATTCCTTTCTTCCGTCCCGACTGTTTCCCGCCATGGCATCTCTCGTACGGAATCTCCATGCACATCCCGCCTGGGAAGTGGTCATCGTCTCGGCGTCCAACCGCTGGATCGTGGAGGCGGGGGTCGCGGTGCTGGGTCTCGCGTCCACCCAGGTGATGGGGATTCAGATGGAGGTGCACGACGGAGTGCTGGGGGAGACCCTTCAGTTGCCGTTGACGAACGGTGTTGGGAAAGTCGAGGCTCTCCAGAAGCGATACGGTCGGCCGCCCGCTCTGGCCATGGGAAACAGCATGCATGATGCGCCGATGTTGGCGGCTGCGACCGAGCGGGCTGTGGCGATCAACCCGAGTCATGAACTCCACGCGCGAGCGATCGCGGAGAGCTGGGGGATGTGCATGCTGAAGAAAGGAGGCGCCCGTCATGACTGAATCCGGAGACCTCGCGACAGGAGTGCGTCGGTTTCGCTCTCAGCAGCGGGTCCGATTTGGAGACGTCGATCATGCGGGGATCGTCTATTACCCCCGCATTCTCCATTATTGCCATCTCGCCTATGAAGACTGGTTGATTGAGGAGTGCATGGGATTGCATGAACTCATCGGGATCCGACGTTATGGAACCCCGGTGGTCTCTCTGGCATCCAGTTTCCATGCGCCCATGGCCCACGGGGATGTGATCCAGGTGGAGGTCAGCGTGGAGAGGATCGGAACGCGCTCTTTCGTGTTGGGCTATCGGGTGATCAGCACCGCGTTGGAGACCGTCTGTGCGCGGGTGGAGGTCACACACGCCTCGGTGGACCTCGAGTCGTTTCAGAGCGTCCCCATTCCAGCGGATCTGCGGGCGATGTTCGAGGAGCCTCCCGCTTCCGCGGCGCTCCCCGTTGATCCGGAGGGATCAGAGGCGTAACAACATGAAAGAGAGCCGGTCACCGGGCGGATTCAAGCAGTTGGTTCGCATCGTCCGTGCGTGATCGATGAGCGTGAGCTGGTAAGGCCCGGTGTCGGTTTCGAGCCTGGCGCTCATGCCGGGATCCAGCGTTCGGAAGTTCTCGTCCTGGTTTCCCTGGAACTGCACGCGTCCATGAGCGCGGACCTCGAGGCAGGCCCCCTCCCATTGCATGGTCTCCCGGTAGGTGATCTCCCGCCCCGGGTTCAGGGTCACCCATGGACTCCATGCCTTGGGTGACATGGCTTCTGATTCATTGACGAGCGCGAGGAGCGTGCCGTCCGCGTCGAATGCCCGCAGGCCGAGGTAGCTCGCATCCTTCGAAGCCCCCCCTCGAGTTCGGAACGAAGGGCCTTCCAGGATGATCCGCACCTCCCCGGTGGTCGGGATCGGAATCTTGCGCGCCCCGGGAAGTGCGTACCGGAGCTTCCACAGGTCACCTGTGGCCCGATCCTGAAGAA
>CAVOCR010000408.1:0-3258 GCA_963694245.1 Myxococcota bacterium | reverse complement strand
GGAAGACCACAGGCGATGGTGTAAGCGACTCGGGTCGCTTTGCACTGAGGGATTCGACGAATGCGTTCAGCCGCAGCGGGGCGGTGGAATTCGCGCGCCCCGGCGGCATGGAGCGCACCGAGGTCTATGGCGACAAGCACTGGTGGGTGCGTTGCCGTTTGGAGAAGGGAGACTACGGAGTCCCTGGAAACTACGAGACCGTGGACGAGCGCTGGGTCTGGCAGGATGAGCGGCCTCTTCGACCGCCGAGCGTCAAATCGCTGACCTTCAAGTCCTCCGAGCAGCTTCGCCCCTTTGAAAATGTACGCCTCTACAACGATTGGACCTTCACGGACTGTACGGCGCTTGCGGGGACCGATTCACGGCCGTTTCAAGCCTTTGAGCCGGTTCCGGAAGAGTCCCCCTCCCTGTTTCTGGGGTTTCGGGACAAGTTTCCGAATCAGAGATGTCAGGTCTATTTCCATGTGGAGGATGAGGGCGGCCGGACGGGTGGCGGACTCATGACGGGTCCGGATGACGCCGAGATGGAGCAGAGTGTCGTGTGGGAATACTGGACGGGCCGCGCCTGGCAGTCCCTTCTTCCCGAGGATGGAACGCGCAACTTCACCCAGGCGGGCTTCGTCGCCTTCACGGGGCCGAAGGACCATCGGCGATCCAAGCAGTTTGGGGATGAGCTCTTCTGGCTCCGCGCGCGTCTCGAAATGGGGGGGTATGATGTCGCTCCTCGGGTCGATCGCGTGCTTTTGAATGGCGTGATGGCCTCCAATGTCACGACCTTTCGCGACACGGTGCTCGGGAGCAGTCAGGGAACCCCCAATCAGCGTTTTCGTTTCGTTCGGGGACCGATCCTCGACGGTGAGGAGATCGTGGTCCGGGAGAAGGAAAAGCCCCGCGGCGATGTGCTCGCACGCATCCTTTCGGAGGAGGGTGCGGATGCCGTGCAGTCGGATCCGGAACGGGAGGGTCATTGGCTTGTGCGCTGGCATTCCGTCGACAGTCTCTACGAAGGCGACGGCGAGAGCCGTCATTATGTGAAGGACGTGGTGAGTGGAGAGGTCCTCTTCGGAGATGGTGTGCACGGAGCCATTCCACCGAAACTGGACCGGAACATCCTTGCGAGGAGCTATCGCGTGGGCGGTGGGGAGGATGGAAACGTGGCTCCCGACATGATTCGCGTGATGAAGCAATCCATCGGCTATCTCGACGAGGTCACCAATCCGTTCGCGGCATCGGGTGGCTGTGACATGGAGACGGTCGAGGACGTGAAGCTTCGCGGACCTCATCTCATCAAGAGTCGGAATCGCGCCGTGACCGTCGAGGACTTCGAATGGCTGGCCGTCGAGGCCTCCAACAGCGTCGCTCGGGTACAGGCGATGTCCAATCCGGGCGCTCCAGGACAGGTTCAGGTGATCGTGGTGCCCCGGGTTCCGCGTCTGGAGGATGGCACTCCGGATCTGCATGTGAAGCCTGTTCCGTCGACGGAGTTGTTGCGGCGGGTCCTGAGCTATCTGGATGAGCGCCGATTGCTCACGACCATCGTGCGGGTCTCTCGGCCCCGCTATGCGGAGATGTCCATTCACGTGAAGATCGTCCGGGACTCCGCGGGGTCTTCGGATCGCGTGAAGAGGGCGATTGATCAGAACCTGCGCCGCTTCCTGAACCCTCTTGTCGGGGGGCGCTCTGGCAAGGGCTGGCCCTTTGGGCGGAGTGTCTACAAGGTCGACCTCTATCACGTCATTGAAGAGGTGGAGGGCGTCGACTTTGTGGATTCAGTTCGCATCGTGGACCTGGAGAATGGCATCAGCTCCGAGCAGCTGCGCCTCGAAGATGATCAGCTGGTGCATCTGCTGGATGTCGAAGTGGAGGAGATTCCGCGGGAGAGCATCCGTTGACTGCTGCCGCCCGAGAACAGCGTTCGCGTCGGCATGTCGTTCCGGATGTCGTGGGCCTTGCTGAGCGCGATGCCCAGATCATGCTCCGCAACGTGGGGTTCCAGACCGGTGAAGTCGTGTTTGTCGAGAGCTACGCTGCCGACAGGACGGTGGTCAGTTCGGATCCCGCCCCAGGCCACATGGTGCCGGGCGACACGCTGATTCGGCTGCACGTCAGCCGTCAGAACCTGATGCGCTTTCTTCCTTCGGCGTTTCAGGGAGGCGAGAGGGGGACGGAGAGCGATTTCCTTCGACGTTTTCTCTGGGTCATCACGCATCTGCATGATTCCGTCAACGATCGCATGGGCGAGATGACGCGTCTGTTCAAGCCCTTCGAGACCGACCCGGAGTTCCTCCCCTGGCTCGGAAGCTGGCTCGGGCTCACGTTGGACACGGATTGGAGCGAGGAGAAGAAACGCCGCTTCATCCAGCGTGCTTCGCAGCTGTATACGGTTCGGGGCACCTCGCGTGCCCTGAGGGAGATTCTGGAGGTCTTTACGGGAGTTCGTCCCGAGATCGTCGAAAATGCCTGGCCCTATGATGGCTTTCGCATTGGCGTCAACTCCTCGGTTGGGATCGACACTGTCATGCTCCCGCCGATGAATCTCGCGCATTGTTTCATCGTTCGTCTTCCCATCGCGGTGGAGGAGATCGACGAGGCGATGCTGGTGAAGATTCACCAGATCATTCAACAGGAAAAACCGGCGCATACGACGTATTTTCTGGCCTTCGAGGGCGAAGAGGACGGCGTTGGCCAGCATGAGATCGAGGTCGACGCGGAGTCTTCATCCGCAGAGACCGCAGAGACCCCCAGCGATCCAGTGCAACCGGATCAGGAGTAGGACTCGATGGTGACCGAACAACCTTTCAAGCGAATCAATTTCTTCCATGGGTTCTTGACCCGTGTCGAAGATTGGCAAGCGGCGCAGGTCTATGAAATCGACAAGCGCAAGCTTCACAATCGTGCGCTTCACGGTCCCGGAGTGGTTCCGCGGATGGGCGGAGGACTTGCCGTGAAGGCGCGGGGTCGGAGCGAGATGGGAGTGGAGGTGTCTGCGGGATACGCGATCGACGGTGCTGGAAATGACATCTGGATTCCTGAGACCCAGGTGGTGGCTCTGAACCCGTTCGATTTCAAGCTCCCGGGGGTCCTTCATCTCGTCGCTCGCTATGTCGAGGAGCCGACGGATCACGTGGCATTCAAGGAAAACCCCGCATTTCAAGGGCACAAGCGCGTCGAAGAAAAGTTCAAGCTCGAGTTCACTCAGAACGAGCCGGACATTGAACGGGAAGTTGAACTCGCGCGGGTCTCCCTGAAGAAGGGGGC
>CAVOCR010000407.1:0-3266 GCA_963694245.1 Myxococcota bacterium | reverse complement strand
GGACAAAGGCGAGGCTGGTCACAAATACGGTACGCATGGGGAGAGTGTAGCCGCGTCCCTCGCAGTGTGAAACCAATTGCCGTCCGATTGTGCATCCTGGGCAGAAAAACGGTCGTTGTGAATCCACCCCCAAACGCCCTATACTGCACGGGCCTCAAGCCCGGTGGTCAGGATGCATACTTCGGTTTCGGCATTGTTGTTCGCGCCAGCGTTTCGCTGGGTCGCCATCGTGTGCCTGCTCGGTTCGCTGGGAGCATGCTCCGAGGATTCAGGAGCAGGCGGGGAGGCGTTCGGTGAAGCCGCAGGTGGAGAAACCTCCGGTCCCGGGGGGGAGTCTGGTGACGACACCAGCGGCCTGGAAGAAGGGGGATCCGAGGGCGGCAAGGAAGAAGGCGGGGAGTCATCGGAGAGCGGTGGCGAATCCGGCATTCCCATTCAAATCACGACCGTGCTGGATGCCCTGGAGGTCAAGGCGGGGTATCCGATCGCGGTCGCCTGTGTCTATTTTGATGGGCTGGGGGCCGTTGTGGATGGACCCGAGACCGAGTTCACGGTCGTCCAGGGTGAGGGCCCTCATCACATCCAGGACGGCGAGGTGACGTTTGAGCTGGTGGGCGACTACCGGATTCAGTGCGCCGCTGTCGACGGAGGGCTCAGCGATCCGCTGCCTCCCGAAGTCGAGGTCATCGCCGGTGACGGCACCGTCGTGGAGACTGCCGTGGATTTCACCGAGGTGACGGCGGGAGAGAAGATCGCCGTGACATGCACGGTCGAGGATGCGTTCGGGAATCTGAACGAATGGACCCCCACCGGAGTCGAGCATTCGCCGGATGGCGGACATGTGGTGAGTGGCAAGAACTACAAGATGATCGGGGCCGGCGATTTTGAGTTCGCTTGCACCGTGCCGGCGACTGGAGCCGTCGATGAGACTCCCGTCGTGGTGCATGTGAACCCCAATGTGCCGAAGCACATCATCACGGAATTGAGCGAGACGGAGATCGAAGCGGGCGGATCCACAGACGTCATTTGTCTGGTGACGGATGCCTACGGGAATGCCATCAGCGGATTCCCCCTCGCGTTGCTGGTGCCCGCCCAGTTGACCCTGGAAGGCGCGACGATATCGACTGTGGTCTCGGGCCTCTACTCCGTGAAATGTGTGCCTGCGACGGATCCCTGGGAGTTCTTCGATATCGATGGGGAGACATTGCTCGTCCTGCCAGGCCCGCCGTACGAGATCATCCTGGACCCCATTCCGCCCAAAGCGGTCTATCAGAAGAATGACACGGTTCAGCTCCTGGTGTCTGTCCTCGATGCCCATGCCAATGTGATCCCCGATTCGCCCCTGGAGCCCTTTCAAATTGAACCATTGGAGGGCCTCCAGCTCATTGGGTCGAAGACCTTCAAATTCAAGGAGGAGAATGTCTACGTCGTCGCCGTTGTGAGCGCCGAGGATCCCACCGTGCACGCCAGCATTGAATTCTTCGTGGATGGGACAGGTCCCTCGATCGTGGTCGACAAGCCGGTTCGTGGCGCGACCCTCGAGGGCAAGCCAGCGGTGACGGTCGAAGGCTTTGTCACGGATGATGTGGCGGGGGTGACATCGGTCCTCGTGAATGGTCAGCAGGCGAATGTGAAGCTGGACGGTTCCTTCAGTCATATCGTGCTCGCGAAGCAGGGCATGAACCTCATTGAGGTGTCGGCGGAGGATCTCGGAGGCATCGTCACGGAGACGAAACGGTCCTTCTATTTCTCCCAGGAATGGTTCGATATCGATGCCTCGACTCCCACCACGGGAATGGTGGATGATGGCATTCAGATCTGGCTCGGCGCCGACTTCCTGGATGATGGCGATCACTCCCAGCCAGCGAATGATCTCGCGACGATTCTCGAGGGCGTGATTGGCGGGCTCGATCTGGGCTCTCTCGTGGGGGGCGGTCCCATTGCCAGCGCGGGCCCCTACGATGTGCTCCTCAGCAACCTCCAGTTCTCGTCGCCTACGATTGGGCTGGATCCCTTCGACGGGGGCTTGACTCTGGAGATGCATCTCTCGAATTTCAGCGTCGATGTGGACCTCACGGCGGAGTGCAAAGTCCTCTTCATCGACTTCTGTCCGGACTTCTCGGGCGATATCTCGATGGACGCGCTCGATCTCCACGCCAATCTCCTTGCGTCGACGGTGAATGGTCAGCCGACCGTGACTGTCGCCGACGTGAATGTGGACATCAGCGGCCTCGATCTCGACGTGAATGGGATCCTCGGATGGCTCTTTGACTGGCTCATCGATTTCGTCGTGGACATCTTCGCGGAGGACATCGAAGAGCTCTTCGAGGACCAGGTCGGCGATCTCGCGGCGGACATGATGTTGAGCCTGTTTGAAGCGCTGGCCCTCGAGGCCGCGTTTGAGATGGACCCGTTTCTGGGTGAGGGAGATGCCATCACGCTCGCACTGCAGAGCGACTTTGGTTCCATCGCGTTCTTCGAGGAAGGCGGCATGGTGGGGTTGCGCGCCAACATCGTCACGGACAAGAAGGTGGCGTTCGAGCCGCTGGGTTCGATTGGTCGGTCCTTCTGTCTCCAGGAGGGGGAACTGCCGTTCATAGCGGACATGGGGGCTGATTTTGGCCTCATCATGCACGATGACCTCCTCAATCAGGCGCTCTTTTCCCTCTGGTGGGGAGGGCTCTTCCAGTTTGAGGCTGGGGCGGACCTTCTCGGGGACAACCTGGGAGCGATTCCGATCCCCGGGGTGACGGATGCAACGGTGAATGCGACTTTCCTGACGCCGCCGATCATCACGTCGTGCAATCCCGCGGATCTGCCGAAGATTCAGATTGGAGACGTGTTTCTGGAGGTGGCGCTATCCATTGGCGATCTTCCCTTGAACGTGGGCGTGTTCTTGAGCGTGGAGGCGGAGGCCGAGATCGGGTCCTTCACGGATGCTGACACGGGCGAGGCCCAGTTTGGAGTCTCCATCGGTGCATTGACGAAGAGCGTGCATGAGATCGTGAGCATCACACCGGGATGGGAGAGCCTGATTCCCACGATCGAGGAGTTGATCGGAGAGGACATGATCTCCGCGCTCGTCACCGGGCTCGGAGGGGCATCCCTGGGGGGGATTCCGATTCCATCGATCGACCTGTCGTCCCTGGATCCCTCGATCCCGCCGGGAACACTGCTCGACCTGACGATTGAGGTCGTGGAACGGACTCTTGGAAACACGGCTGCCTATGGCAGCATGGGACAGTAAAGTGCGTGCGAACTACGAG
>CAVOCR010000406.1:0-3282 GCA_963694245.1 Myxococcota bacterium | reverse complement strand
GTGTTGATCACGTCGCTTGTGTTTGGATTCGTACATGGTGGGTTCATCGGCCGCATGTGGCTCTGGTCGGTGTTTGCTCTGTTGATGGGTCTCGCTCTGGGCGGGCTCCAGGCGCATACGGGGGCTCTGGCGGCACCCATTGTCGCTCATTTCGTGGTGAATCTTGTCAATCTGCACCGACTCACGCGCCCTGTCGCATCCCCCCTTTCTGGAGAGGTCGCTGAATGATCCTGGACATCCTCTTTCTGGTGCTGTGTGCGCATGCCGTGTGGAATGGATGGCGCAAGGGCATTGCGGGCGCATTTTCTCGCGTGCTGGGGATTGTGGCGATCGTGTTTCTGGCGGGGCTTGGGGCGAAAGGATTCACGGCGTTTGCACTTCTCGGAATCCCCTGGCCAGTGAGCTATGGAACGGGAGTGGGGTTTGCGATTTCCCTCTCGTTTCTACTCATGCTTGAACGATTCATCGGGGGTTCCTTCGAAGGCGATGTGATCAGCGGTACCCGCCTTCCCCCTGTCGCAAGTCGGATTCTGGGGAGCCTGTTTGCGCTCTCAAGGCGGTGTGTCCTGTTGGTTGCGGTGTTGGGAGTGACGCTTCTCCTCGCTCGTCCAGCGGTCAAGGCGCCCTCTCTGCTCGCGACACAGCTGTCCTGGGATACGAGTCGAGTGGGCTCGGCCCTTCTCCTTCGGAATCCAGTGGATCCGGATCCCTTTCCGCGAGCGGCGATTTTTCGGAGCCTCGCGGGTGTGGGTTCTGAGGAACTGAATGTCGTCCAGTTGGAGATGGTGAATTCCATTTCCCGGATCGACGCGAGCCAGTATCTGATGCAGAACCGGGAGCTTCTCGAAGCCGTGGCCAGGGGTGACTGGCGTCCACTTCGGCTGTCTCCGGAGACTCCTTCCCTGCTGGTGGATCCGTTTTTCCTTCAGGCGGCGTGGATTTTTGAAGATCCAGACTCCGCGCTCGGCTGGGCTGACCCATAGGCTTTCAGGGCGCACGGAGATCGAAGGCGGTCATCTCCCGATCGTTGCGGATCAGAAGGATCCCACCCGCGATGGATGGATTGTTCCAGGTGCGGCCTTCCAGTGCCTGGAAGGCGCTGATCTCGGAGTAGGCTTCCCGCGAAGGGTTGACGAGTCCGAGGGTGCCGTCGTCTCCAAGAACGATCAATTTCCCATCCGCGAGCAGGAGTTGCCCGTGTCCATATTCCCGGGCCTTCCACAGGCGTTTTCCGGTCTCGAGATCCAGCGCGGCCAGCCTCCCCTCGTCGAGTCCGTAGATGGTGCCTTCATGAATCACGGACGTCGTGAACTTGTTCTTCATCTTCAGGCTGGTCCAGAGCTCTGTCGCCTGGAATGCGTTGTTCTTCTGAGTGACTTTCACCAGAACGGATCCCTTGCCATATCCCGTGGAGACAAAGACGCGGTCGTTTCCTGCGAGAAGCGGTTGGGCGACGCTGATCTGCATCGAGGTTTTCCATGGAAGACTCCAGAGAACCTTTCCGCTTTCAGGGGCGAGACTGTAGAGGGCGTTTCCCGCGAGATTCAGAATCTGGGTACGCCCCGCGAGTTCGACCACCACGGGTGAACTGTATCCCTGCTGTTCAGGCACGGCGCTCCAGAGAGGCGTGCCATCGGAGAGCTGGTAGGCACGAACCCCAGCGCCTTCTTTGCCGCTGGTGGTCACGATGACGCGCCCTTCGTGAACGAGCGGAGAGCTGCTCATGGCCCAGGGCAGATTCTCCAGCTTGTTTTCCTTCAGCACCTCCCGTCGCCATCGTGGCGTTCCGGTGTTCGCATTCAGACAGACGAGCGCTCCCTCCGCACCGTAGGCCAGGAGCCATTGCCCGCTGAGAGTGGGGGTCGCTCGGGGACCATCGCCTCCGAGTCGTTCACGGAAGTAGGTGGGCCATCCATGCGTCCAGCGCTCCTTTCCTGTGAGGAGGTCGTAGGCGGCGACGACTTCGTGGTCTCTTCGTTGTTCAATGGTGAACGCCATTCCGTCGCCGATGACAAACGCGGCGTAGCCACCGCCAACCGGTTGGCGATAGAGAGGCTGCAACCCGTCTTTCGTCCAGGAGTCGAGAAGGCGAGGTCCGGCCACGATCCCATCGCGACGAGGCCCTCTGTAGTCTGTCCAGGAGCCCGGGGTGGCAGCGAGGTCCCGGTGGGTGGCCATGTCAGGGTTCGCGCGATGAGCTTCAAGCGTGTCGGCCAGTTCCTCTGCGATCACCAGCTGGATGTTGGATTGATACCCCCACCAGCCTTTCATTCCGAGCCACCCCGCTCCAGCCAGCACGAGGAGAATGAGAACCCCGGTCTTCACGCGTGAAGGGCGATGGGGGCGAGGTTGGAAGTCCATGGTGCTCCTCGGGGTTTGAGGACAGAGGGTAAGGCTTTGGAGGGGAGGTCGTCCATCCTGTCCAGATCGCTTCTTCCTCAATAATGTGCGTCAGTCCGCCGGCTCTGTTAGCGTGTGGCACACCCTGGTCCTATTTTCACACCATACGAGGTGATTTGATGCGCTCGAACAACTGGTTGACCGCGCTCCTGGCGCTGGCACTGATGACATTCATGACACACTCGGCGCTTGCGCTGGCGATTCCCAGTCCCGACATGCTCTGCGATTGGACCGGAGGATCGTGGGAACCCTGCCTCCAGCCTGGCGATGTCACCACCTGTGATGAGGATGCTGGCTCGTTGAACAAGATCGCCCCACCCCAGTGTGAGCCGGGCTGTCTCTGTCCGGCGGACGCGCCCTACTTTGAAGTGTATCTCGGTGGGTGTGTTTCAGCAGACGAGTGCCCCGGAGGTGAGACGGGCGCCGAGGGGGGAGAGCCAGATCCGCTTCCCGGGGCGGAGTGCAAGGATGAGACCGGCACCTGCTCCGTGTCGATGAGTGGAGGCCAGTGCACATGTTCGGATGGTTCTGGAGGGGGATGGGCCAATGGCAACGCCGCTCCGATTCAGCCGCCGCCTCCCGAGAATGGGCTGGAGGATGAGTGCTGGGCAGCTCTCGTCGATTATTGCGGAGGAAGCAGTTCTGAACTGGTCGAGTGTGAAGACGAAACCGGTTATTGCGTGTTTGAGAAGGGTTCGGGGCTCTGCGAATGCTCGGATGGAACCTTCGTCGCGATCGATGGAGAAGGTTCGGCCGCAGGTGACAAGGAATTGTGTGACGCACAACTTCTGACGATCTGTGGAACGACCTCCGCGGAAGATTCCGGCGATGAGACCGGTGCCGAGGAGGAGACGGGCGATGAGACCGGGGAGCTCAATTGCA
>CAVOCR010000405.1:0-3285 GCA_963694245.1 Myxococcota bacterium | reverse complement strand
GATGTCCCTTGAGTCCGCTGAGTCCCTGTTCGGCGGCGGCGGCAAGGAACTCGGATTCCAGTTCGGAAGAGGGGAGGTTGAAGGTGATGTTCATGGACGAGCGCGCCCGGATCGCGGCGTGCCCCTTGTAGAAGTCCGGGTGACGATCGAAGAGCCCATAGAGACGCGCTGCCTTTCGGGCGTTGGCTTGAATGATGGGTTCCAGCCCTCCTTGCTCGTCGATCCACTCCAGGACACAGCCGACCATGTAGATGGCAAACACGGGCGGCGTGTTGTATGCCGAGTCCTTGGCGACATGGGTCGCGTATCGGAGGATGACGGGGATATCGTCCCGCGCGTTCTCGAGCCAGCTCTTGCGTACGATGGCCAGCGTCGCTCCCGCGGGCCCGAGGTTCTTCTGCGCTCCCGCGTAGATGAGATCAAACTGGTCGACGTCGACGGGGCGCGAGAGGATGTCGCTGCTCATGTCGCATACGAGCGGTACGTCCCCCCGTGCGGGAAAATCATGGAACTGCGTTCCATAGATCGTGTTGTTGCTGGTCAGGTGCAGGTAGGCGGCATTGTCAGGGACATTCCATGTGGCGGGATCCGGGATGTCCCGATATCCGCCGGGTGCCGCAGATGCCGCTTCGATGGCGTTGCCGACCCGTTGCGCTTCCGCCAGCCCCTTCTCCGCCCAGGTTCCCGTGACCACGTAGGCGGCGGTTTTGTCCGGAGGAAGGAAGTTCATCGGGAGCATGGCGAACTGGTGGCTCGCGCCTCCTTGCAGCCAGACGATCGCGTGCGTCTCCGGAACTTTCAGAAGATTTCGGAGTCGACCGGTCGCCAGCTCCTGCTCATCCAGCCAGGTGCTCGAACGGTGGCTGGTCTCGAGAATGCTGGCGCCATGACCAAAGTCGATGAATTCGCGCTGGGCCCGCTGGAGCGCGGAGAGCGGAAGGGCGGCGGGACCCGCGGAGAAGTTGTGAAGGCGATTCATGGGGGCTCCTCGAGGTTGGACGCCCCCAGACTGGCGTTCCGGCACGGAAAGGTCAACGTCTCCCGCTTGCCTCCAGAGAGCACGTCTGCAACGCTCTGCGCATGCGTTCTCTCTTCTTGTGCATTCTTCTTGGCGTGGTGTGGCCTCCCGGAGTGGTGATGGGGGAGGAGACCGCGCCGGAGTCCGTGCAGGAGCTGATTGAGGATTCCCATGTGCGCGTCACACGAACCGAGGGGTTCAGTCCCTTTCGTGGCGTCATTCATGTGGTCATTTCCCGTGCGAGAGTTCCGGTGGCGAAGCATCGCAAGCGGCTCATCAATCATTCGGGTCGTCTCGGGAACATGGCGTTGTTGCGTCCAGAGGAGCATCTGGAACTGCTCAACACGGTGGAGGCGCTTGGCGGATGGCGTCTCCCGGATGCGATGGATCCCGGCCCGGGTCCGGATGAGTCGGCATGGAAGGTCGAGGTGCGTCGCGAGGGTCGAGAGCACAGCTTCTCGTTTACACGCGCTGGCGCGGGGTCCGATACCCGTTATCGGGAGCTGGTGGATGCGGTCGTGGACCTCGTGAAGGAGCACACCGGAGACGTCCCGTTCCGGAATGTGTTTCATGAACCCGAGGACCGCGGATATGTCGATATCGACAGCCGTCCTCCCGCACGAGTCCTGATTGATGGACGGGCCATTGGGCATCGGACGCCTCTCTATACCTATGAACTCGCCAGCGGAAAGCATACGGTTCGATTGATCGCGAAGGACGAGGGGTACGACCGGACCTATGATTTCAAGGTGGAGCCGGGCAAGACAACGGTTCTTCACCTCGATTTACGTTAGAGGCGCGCAGTCCAGCGAATCCGGCATGGCCGCTTTCTTGACGCCCCCTCGGGGGGGCGCTAGCGTGAAGTGAGAGTGCGATTCAGCGTCTGGCAACGGACGCGCCGATCACGGGAGAGACCATGGGATTCTGGGAACGCATCAAGCGCGTGATCTCGTCAAATTTGAATGCTTTTGCCAGCCGGGCGGAAGAGCCTGAGAAGATCCTGGAGCAGCTCGTCGTTGAGATGCGCGGGCAGTTCAGTGAGGCGAAGCGGCGGGTCGCGACCGCGATCGCGGATGAAAAACGCCTCTCGAAGCAGGTCGTGGCGGAGCAGTCGATGACGGTCGAGTGGGATCGCAAGGCGCGCCTCGCGGTGGGCAAGAGCGACGATGAACTCGCAAAGAAAGCGCTCCTCAAGAAGCGGCATCATGGGGAACGAACCACGGAGTTCACGCGGCAGCATGGGGAACAGAAAAAAGCCACGGAGGCCCTCAAACTGGCGCTTCACAAGCTGAATGCGCGGATTGAGGATGCTCGGAGAAAGAAGGACGTCCTCATCGCTCGCCACCAGCGCGCCGAGGCTCAGAAGGAAATTCACGAGACTCTCGCGGGCATCGATGATGCGTCGACATTCCAGACCTTTGATCGGATGGCGGCTCAGGTCGATCAGCTCGAAGCCCATGGGGAGGCCGTCCAGGAACTCGCGGAAGAGTTTCGGCCCGATGATCTGGAGGCGGAGTTTGCCCGGCTGGAGGCGGAGGCGGATGGCGCTGATCTTCTTGCGGAGCTGAAAGGGCAGATGGAGTTGGAGGGGGGAGGTTCTCAGGGAGCCCCCGGTCCCGATGCCCTCGATGTCGACCTTCAGCGTCTCAAGGACATCATGGCGGAAGAAGACGACGACTCCCCGGCCTCCACCTGAGCATCGCGTGATGCACGCTGATCCACTGGACCCCCTGCTTGGGTTCGAACCGGCCCTCCTGTTTCAACGCATGCGCACGCTGGGACCCCATCCTTTCTGGCTGGATTCTGGCCTCGCATTTGAGGAGCGGCATGGGAAATGGTGGGCCATGGGCGCCGATCCCCGGGCGATTCATGTGGCTCCATCCGATGGAAGCCAGTGTCCTTTTGAAGTGATCGGGAAACTCGCGGGGCGTCGCAGTTCCGGCTCCTTGCCTGAGGGGCTGCCCGCGCCGTTGACCATTGGCTACCTCAGCTATGATGCCGGCCGCCATGCGGATCGGGTGCCGGTTGCGGCGAGGGATCCCCTCGGCATGCCGGATTCGTGGTGGGCGTGTCATGACGCGGTCGTGGTGGGGCGCGTTGGGACTCGGGAAGCCTGGGTTGTGGGAGAAAGTTCCGAGGCGGTGAACATCCTTCATGAGCGGTTGCGGAAGGCGAGCCCGCGGGCTCCTGGCGAGGTGCGCCTCGAGGGAATTCCGGCGCCTGCATCGGATGATGAAGTGTACAGGGCAGGGGTGCGTCGGGTTCTG
>CAVOCR010000404.1:0-3298 GCA_963694245.1 Myxococcota bacterium | reverse complement strand
CGTGCCCACCAGCAACGCCGCGGGTGTCCTTCTTTTCAGGGGTGTGTAGACAAACGCGTAGGTCATGAGGGCGAATGCCCCGAGGAGCGCCGTGATGGGGTTGACCTGGACGATCAGGACGCCCTGGGACGCGGCTCCGAGAACGGCTGCAAAAATGACGGCGGAGTCGGCGCTCACCCTTCCAGCGGGGATGGGACGCATCGCGGTTCGCGCCATGAGGGCGTCCGTACGACGCTCCAGAACCATGTTCAGGATGTTCGCGGAGCCCACCGCAAGGCCGATGCCGAGCAAGGCCCAGAACCAGGTGCTCGCAGGAACACTCCCGGGCGCAAGCGCGATTCCTCCACAGCCCATCAGGAGGCTCAGCAAATTGATGCGCGGCTTCGTCAAGCTGATGAAGTCTCGAAACACGTTCGGCTGCTTGCTGGACTTCTTCACCGGGTCACGTGCCAGAGGTTGGAGACTTGGGCGTTCGACTCGCCGGAATCTAGCCCTCTCTCGGCGAGACCGTCAAGAGCGTTGCTCAGCCGGCTTTGACGGTTTGCCTTTCCGCTGCCACGATGGCCCCATTGGTGGGAGGCGTTCGTGTACAGGAGTCAGGCCATTACCCGAGGCATCCGTGTCGAGGTCCAGAGTCGTTGTCTGCCCGAACGCTCGGATCCCGAGACGGGTTACCACTTCTTCGTCTATGCGGTCCGGATTACGAATCTGGGGGAGAAGGCCGCGCAGTTGATTTCCCGTCACTGGGTGATCACCGACGCCGACGGGAACACCCAGGAGGTTCAGGGCGAGGGGGTCGTGGGAGAGCAGCCTCATCTGGAACCGGGAGAGTCCTTCGAATACACCAGTGCGTGTCCACTGGAGACTCCTGTCGGCGCGATGCATGGGACCTATCAGATGGTCGATGCCGACGGCGACGCGTTCGACGCGGAGGTTGCTGCCTTCACCCTCGCGATGACGGAAGCACTGCATTGAGGTGATTCAAGAGAGCCCAAGGTGCTGTCGAGCCTCTGCGGGTGATGCGATTTCACGCCCCGTCTCGCGTGCGGTTCGCACGAGCGCTTCAATCAACTCCCCGTTGGAGGACGTCTTGCTTCCATCGGGGAGGTAGAAGGTGTCTTCGACCCCTGTGCGCAGGTTTCCACCCAGCTCTGCGGTCTTTCGATGGACAGGCCAGACCTCTTCCCGGCCAATCACGATGGACTGCCATTCCATCTCGGGGCTCATCTCGGCCACGAGCAGGGGCAGCCACTCGGCCTTTGCTGGCATTCCGCTGGCGACACCCATGACCAGGGAGACGTGAACCGGGGGTCTCAGCAATCCGTTGTGTTCAAAGAGACCGACGCTTCGGAGAATCCCGGTGTCAAAACACTCGCATTCCGGGATCACGTCATGCTCCGCGAAGCCCTTGAGAAATGCCTGGATCTTGTCCACCCGATTGTCGAAGAGCATGGGGGGCCACGCCCATTCTCCGTTTCGGCGGGTCTTCAGGTAGTTGAGGGAGCCTGCATTGAGAGCGGCCATTTCTGGTTTGCAGCGCTCCAGACAGGCCAGTGGACCGGAAATGTCATCTCCAATCACTCCCGTGGAGAGATTGATGATGATGTCCGGAACCTCTGCACGGATGGCGTCCACGACGTCTCCTGCGACCGCGGGGTCCCAGGTGGGGAGACGCCCCATTCCCGGCTCCTGTTTCCGGAAGTGGCAATGGACGATCGACGCTCCCGCATTGTAGGCGTCCCGCGCAGAGGCAGCCATCTCTTCGGGAGTGACCGGTACGGGGTGGACCGCGGGGTCGGTGAGCACTCCGGTGAGGGCGCAGGTAACGATGGCCTTGTCGTGGCTCATGGAGTCTCCGTGGGGTCAGCTCCGTCCGTAGACGGGAATGGAGGCGCCGGAGATGTCCCGCGCCGCATCGGATACAAGGAAGAGAAGGACGCCCGCGAGGGAGTCCGGGGTCACCCAGCGGGTTGGATCCGCGTCGGGCATGTTCTGACGGTTCATGGGGGTGTCGATGATGCTGGGAAGCACTCCATTCACGGTGATGTGATCGTCGGCAAGCTCCCGGGACATCGATTCAATCATGGAGCGAAGCGCCGCCTTCGATGCACAATACGCCCCCATGGCAGCGGCGCCCTCGAGCGCAGCGCGTGCTGTGATGAACGCAATCTGGCCGCCTCCGGAACGCTGGAGAACGGGAATGACCGCCTCCGAGAGCATCCGGCAACTCTTCAGGTTGAGATCCATCATCCGATCCCAGGTGGAGTCCTCCGTCTGATGGACGGGATCCCCCATGGCAAATCCCCCCACGGTGTGGACGACTGCATGGAGGGAACCGAATCGTTCGACCCCCGTGGCGATCAGTTCATCCAGGTCCCCTCGCTTGAGCGCGTCACACGTGCCAGCGACATGCTTGTCCGGGTCCAGTCCCCGACACACTTCCTGGAGGCGCTCTGCATCGCGATCGGTGAGCACGAGATTCCAGCCCTCATCAGCCGCTCGCCGGACGAGTCCCGTCCCCAGGCCCCCAGCCGCACCGCTAATCAAGAGAACTCTGGGCGTCATCGCATCCCTCCCCACCGCCAGACAGGCCGTCTGACCTCGATTGTCGGTGATTGTGGTTCACTCTCCTCGAGACTGCAACTGCTCTCGGGGGCGTCGCCCCCCGCGACGCTTCTGAGGTCTCTCTTCGCCCCTGGCGTCGTGTGACTGCTGCGTGTAGTATCTGGGCGGCCGTCATCGTGGCGGATCAAGAGGCGCCCGAATCGGTCGGGATGGGGCCGATTTCCCCGCCCGCAATTCATGCGGGGTGGGTCCTGTGTCCTGTTTTACGGCGCCAGGAGGCTCCCGGGGAATTCCCGGCCGGGCTCGACTGAAATCAGGACGTACGGGGCGTGAACTCTCCGAGTCCACGGACGCCGCCTCGGCGATGGATGAGGAGCACCTCGCAGTGAGCATTCGCACCATCACAGCCTTCCTCTCTCAGCTGTACAGCGGGACGATCGGTGGATGGGCGGCGGAACGGAAGAAGGCGGCGCTCCGAGCGCGGGTGATGGCGCTTCCGATCACGCCCAGCTATCCTTTTGATGTCGAGGCAAAGCTGATCAGGACCCTCGGGGTCGAGCCCTCCGCAATGCTCGACATTGGGGCAAATACGGGGATCTACAGCGCGATCCTCGAAGATCAGGTCGGCTCCGAAAATCTCTATCTCTTTGAGCCGCTTCCGCACCTCTACACGCATCTGAAGCATCGATTCAGGGAGGCCCACGTCTTTGATTTTGCGCTCTCCGACGAAGAG
>CAVOCR010000403.1:0-3314 GCA_963694245.1 Myxococcota bacterium | reverse complement strand
CGTTTGCATACGATCCCTACAATCGCCATGAAGGAGGGCTGGGGCTCTCCTTGAAATGGAAACTGGACCTCGGCCAACAGCTTCCTGCGATTGGGAAGGCGGAGTCGCGTCTTGCGCGCCGGGAGGCGGAGCTTGCCCACGCCCGCTCTTCATTGATGGCGGACTTGCGAGATGTTCGGCGGCAAGTGGACATGTGGAGCCGCTTGATGAAGGTCGAAAAGCGTGCGGTGCGGGCGGCAAGGAGCTGGCTCGGTGCGCGCAGTGACATGCATTCCAGTGGATTTGGATCCCTCGATGAGGTGGCGGACGCGCTTGTGGAATTCCATGCGCGACGTATCGCCGAGTTGAATGCGATCCATGAGCACAATCTGGCGTGGATGCGTCTGCAACGCGTGGTGGGCAGTGAGCTTCAGGACGTGGGATTTTGTCGGTCAGGTGAATAGCTCGCCGGGACAACCGTCTCATGGAGGCAGGAGGTCGCAGAATGAAACGTACGACGTTCAGGACATTCGCCCCCGGTCTTGCCGGGCTCATGCTCGTCTCCGGGCTCGCTTTCGCAGCGCCCGCTTCCATGGAGGCGACGCCGCGGGAGGTGATCGCGGCCCGCTATCAGCAGATGGAACGCATCATTCAAGGGGGGAAACCCGTCCATGAGATGCGCGACGAGATCGAGGCGTCCATGGATGGGTTCGTGGATTTCCGGGAGCTTTCCCGGTTGACGATCCGTCGGGTGTGGCCCTCCATGAAGAGCGCGGATCGAGACGAGTTTGTCGTCCTGCTGCAGACCTTGATCGCCCGGACCTATGCGAAGCGTTTTGAGCCGGATCATTCCCTGAAGGTTGTGTACGAGGGAGAGGCGGAGATGCGGAAGGGAAGGGCGCGTCTCCGGACGACTGTTTCCTCGGGGAAGACCACGGCGGATGTGGAGTATCGCATGCACCGGGTCGGTGATTCGGGGGGATGGCTCGCCTACGACATCGTCATCGATGACGTCTCCCTCATGCGGAATTACCGCTCCCAGTTTCAGAAGATCTTCCAGGACGGCGGCACGATCGAGACGCTCCTCGCACGTCTGCGCAAGCAGACAGCAGAGGACTCGCCCGGAAAGAACTAGCGCTTCAGCCGAGCAGCGACCTGAGCGCGCTCATGCTTCACGAGGGAATCCGAGGGGTCGAGGACGTGGGCATCCGTGTAGAGGTCGTGGCACGCCTGGAGGCGCAAGCGCCGACACTGACTGCGGGCGCGTTGGAGAGTGTCGTGCTTTTTCCCCAGCATCTGGAGGATGGTCGCGTCGGCCTCTGCCCGGTAGACGCTTCCCTCGGTGATTTCATGCAGGTTCGTGAGAGCGTCGCCATGCAGGTGCGCTGCTCGTTTTTCTGTGGCGCTGTCCACGAGGGACTGGTTGTGAAGTTCCAGGATGGCGCGATTATGGTGTCGGCCCAGGCTCTCATCCAGGGGATTGACCGCGAGAAGGCGTGAAAAGAGGGCGATGGCGGGTTTCCACTCCCGGTTTGCGAGGTAACCCGTCCCGACCTCTTCAGGGGACAGGGCATCGGCGGGGGCGTCTTCACCGCCTGCGGCCACTGACGTCTTCTCGGCGTCCTCGGGTTCGTCGAGGCTGTCCTCCACGAGCTTTGAGGGATCCGAGGGTTCGGAGGGGCTCTCCAGGGGGGGGGCGAGCGGTGCTTCCTCCACGACGGGGTTGCCTACCCCGTTCTCCACGGAGGCGTTTCTCTCGTCACTCGGGTCGTTGGGGGCGGCTGAGTCCGGACGGGTGGTGGGCACCCTCGCTTTCAGGGAGGGACCTGGAGGAGGGGGCGACAGCACCACGGCGCCCAGGATCACAAACGCGATCAGAAGGGTCCCCATGGAGGACCAGAACGCGAGGGGACTCACCCGGCCGGGGCGTCCAGCGGAGGGCGGCGCTGGAATGTCGGAGAGTGCGACGCCGCCGGAATGCTGGGAGGTGACGCCTGTGACCGTCATGGGGTCGACGAACTCGACGCGGAGTTCGACGTTCCCGATGCGGAGAATGTCGTTGTCCGCCAGGGTTGCGTGTTCGACGGGCTGATCGTTTAGATACGTGCCATTGGCGGATTTCAGGTCTTCCACGTGAACGGTCCCATCCACGTCCACCGTCAGTTTGGAATGAATTCGGGATACGGAGGCATCGATGATCGTGACGGAGCAGTCCCGACCTCGTCCGACGAGGTTGACGCGACTCGTCAGTCGATAGGTGCGTCCAACCGCACCGAGATTGCGCCCGTGCAGCCGGACAAAGTCCAATCCCTTGCTCGGCGTTGCGCTCGAGGGACTGGACTCGACATGCAGGTAGAAGTCCCCGACCTTGATCTGTGCGGAATCACCGATGGGTGTCTCCCCGTGGATCCGTCGCCCGTTCAGGAACACACCATTGGCGCTCGTCAAATCCTCAATGTGGCAGCGGCCTCGGCGGGTGAAGAGTCGGGCGTGACGTCGGGAGACATTTTCGGAGGGAAGGATGATGTCGCATTGCCGGCTCCGCCCGACGAAAAACTCTCCTCCATCGAAGGTGTATTCGTCGGCGACCCTTCCTTGTCCATCTTCAATGACCAGGGTGAACATGCGCGTGTCCCAACCTCAACCGACCTTGACGAAGGTTCCGTCTCCGACGCGGGGGTCGTAACGGAACACCTCGGCGAGTTTGAGCTTCCCCTTGCTGTCAATGGAGAGTTCACAAAGCGATTCGATTCGAGCGCCTCCACTCTCGTCACCGCGTGCGAATGCGATCACGTCGACAGCTCCGGCGATCAACTGATTCACCTTGTCGTGGCCGAGTTGCGCGGCGAGGAGTGTTTGAAGGCGCCACACCGCATCCTCCGAGGAGAGCGCGAGGATGGAGGAGAGCGTGCCGGAGACATTGCCCGCCGCGATGAGGGCGAAGCTCGCGATCTGGTCGACGGGAAGCTGGTTCGCAACGAGGCGGTCGACTCCCATCTGCTGGGCAAGCCAGAGTGAATCCTCTTCGCCTCCATTGAGGCGCACGACGTTGTCATGACCCAGAAAGAGGGGGATGCCTCCATCGAGGATCGCGATCCGCTGGCCCTGGGGAATGGCGCTTGCGAACGTTCCAAGCACCTGACAGCGCGTCTCTGCGCTGGTGCTCGCGATCATCGCGGAGGCGCCTTCCTTGCCAATGCGGAGGTCCAGCCATTCGGCCATTTCCTCACTGAGCGTTCCATCCTCGACATGTTCGCTCAGAGGGCCTCCTGCGCCCGTGGGCTTCAGAAAGGTCGCGATGACGCCATGACTTGAGACGGGGGGACTCACGACCA
>CAVOCR010000402.1:0-3318 GCA_963694245.1 Myxococcota bacterium | reverse complement strand
CACAACCCATCCGAAGCGCATGTACATGATCACGCCAAGAATCGTCAGGATGCTCGGGGTGAATACACCTCCAAAGTATCCCAGACGTTTCTGAGCCGATCCGACTTCTGACGTGTCCGTCCCCATCTCTTCGCGGCCTCCCAGGCGTCGCCGTGCTCGAAAACGCACGATAGCATGGAAGACCCCTCCCTTGAAGATGGACGGGAAAGGGCAGTGAAATCGCGGACTCGCGGGAAGCATGTTAAGCTTTTCCCAACGTCCCCCGCATCCGATGGAGAGTGTAGTGAAACGTCTTGTCGTGTCGGCTCTACTGGGTTGCCTTCTGGGCTGTGGCCCTTCCCAGAAGGAATTCAACATCCTCCAGCAGGAAGTCGACGCGATGCGGATGATGATCGACCCCGTGGAGGGTATCGTCACCGCCCGTTCACTGTACATTCTTGATTCCAGCGGGAAACAACGCGCTGTCCTCGCCACCACGAGCCCTGAGATGGGAAACAGCACCGAATCACCCCTTCTCACCTTTCTGGATGTGGAAGGTCGGAAACGCGTTTTTCTGATTTACTCCGACGCCTTGCATGAAGGGGCGCTCGGTGCATTCGGGCATGGGGGCGAGGTCCTGGAGTACGACTCCATCGGATCGTTGTTCGCGGGAGACGCAAAGACCCGCTGATCACCTCACGAGAATCCATCCGATTGCTGCGAGAGCGGCCAGACCCACCGCGAGTCCAAGCGCCGGGATGACGACATCCCGAACAATGCGATCGCGATACTCAGCCTCGACATCGCGCGTCCCGCAGTCCACGCAACACGCGACGGGGCCCAGAGGACCTCGAACGATCGCGACACAGTCCGCGCACGCTGCTCGATGGCAGATCGCGCACAAGCCGTCTGGGTGACCTCCGCACACAGCGCATCGACTCCCCTCGTCGCTCACGGCCAGCACGTCCATTGGGGCCCTCCTCACGAGGCATCCTGACCAATATTTCCGCGCTTTCCCAGCATTTATCGTTGACTGGAGGCACGAGCCTCGGTAGAAGCCTCGCACGCGTAAGCGAACCGGAACAACAGAGGTTGAAATCATGGCGATCGAAGACAAGGGTTACATCCGCAACATCGGGATCTCCGCGCACATCGACAGTGGCAAGACCACTCTGACCGAGCGGATCCTCTTCTACACCAACAAGATCCACCGAATCGGAGAGGTCCGCGGAAAGGATGGCGTTGGAGCCACCATGGACTCCATGGAGCTTGAAAAGGAGCGCGGGATCACCATCGCCAGTGCGGCGACCTTTTGCGAATGGCAGGACCATCACGTCAACATCATCGACACCCCCGGACACGTCGACTTCACGGTGGAGGTGGAGCGCGCGCTCCGCGTCCTCGATGGGGCCATCCTCGTCCTGTGTTCCGTCGCGGGAGTGCAGAGCCAGTCCTTGACGGTGGATCGCCAGATGCGTCGCTACAACGTGCCGCGGATCGCGTTCGTGAACAAATGCGATCGCTCCGGTGCAAATCCTGTGGGCGTGACGAAGCAGCTTTGTGAGCAGCTCGGCCACAACGCAGTGCTGATCCAGATCCCCATCGGTCTCGAGGAGGCCCATGAAGGGGTTGTGGACTTGATTCGGATGGAGGCCATCACGTTCTCTGGCGATCAGGGTACAGAGGTCACTCGGGGCCCAATCCCCGCCGAACTTCAGGAAGAGGCCGAGGCGGCGCGGGAAACCATGTTGGACGCGGCTTCAATGTTCTCCGATGAGTTGATGGAGGCGTGCCTCGAGGGCGAGCCGACAGTAGACCTCATCAACGAGGCCATCCGCGCCGGAACTCTCAAGCGCGAGCTCACGCCCGTCATGCTCGGATCCGCGTACAAGAACAAGGGGGTTCAACCGCTCATGGATGCGGTCATTGACTTCCTCCCCGCCCCGACGGACATCATCAACGAAGGCGTGGACACCGCCGCAGACGAGAAGATCGTCTACCTGGAAACGGACGACGCGAAGCCGACCACCGTCCTCGCGTTCAAGATTGAAGACGGCCGCTATGGTCAGTTGACCTACATCCGCGTGTATCAGGGATGTCTGAAGCGGGATGACACGATCTACAACATCCGTTCCGGACGGAAGCATCGTGTGGGACGCCTGGTTCGAATGCATTCCGATGAGATGGAAGAGTTGAACAAGGCGGGCAGTGGCGACATCGTAGGCATCTTCGGCCTCGACTGTCACTCCGGTGACTCCTTCACCGACGGACAGACCAAGGTCGCCTTGACGTCCATGCACGTGCCGGAGCCTGTGATTGCACTTTCGGTTCGCCCGAAGGATTCCGCCTCGGAGACCGGAATGAGCAAAGCGCTTCAGCGCTTCTCGAAGGAGGACCCGACGTTCCGCGTGGGTACCGACCCGGAATCGGGCGAGACCATCATCCAGGGCATGGGAGAGCTTCACCTCGAGGTGTACATCGAGCGCATGCGTCGCGAATACGACGCCGATATCGAGACATCCGCCCCGCAGGTGGCTTATCGCGAAGCGCTCACCAAGCGCGCCGACTTCAACTACCTGCACAAGAAGCAGACAGGGGGTTCGGGTCAGTACGCGGGCGTGTCCGGCTACATCGAGCCCTGTGATGAGGCTGATTTCACCTTCCTCGATAACATTCGTGGTGGATCGATTCCCAGGGAGTACATCTCCTCGGTCGAAAAGGGCTTCAAGAAGGCGCTCTCCAAAGGACCGAAGATTGGAGCTCCCGTGGTCAATGTCCGCGTGTGCATCAACGACGGCCAGTCCCACAGCGTGGACTCCTCGGAGATGGCGTTCGCGGAAGCCGCACGCGGTGCATGGCGAGAGGCTGTCCAGCGCGCTGGAGTGCAGATCCTCGAGCCCATCATGAAGGTTTCGGTGGAAGGCCCCTCAGAGCACTCCGGTGGAATTCTGGCCACGCTCACCCAGCGTCGCGGCAACATCATCGGGACGACCGAAATGGACGGCTTCTCACGAGTGGAGGCGGAAGTGCCCCTCTCCGAGATGTTCGGATATTCGACCATCCTTCGATCTGCAACGCAGGGAAAGGCCGAATTTTCGATGGAGTTCGCGAACTACTCGAAGGCCCCGAACTCCATCTCCGAGGAGTTGATGGAGAAGGCGCGCCGGGCGGCCGCTGCCTAGAGCGCCCTGCCCGCTTCCTTGAACGCACCGACTGGGGGCGTGTCGCGGAGTTCAATGGACTCCGACCGATGCGCCCGCTGGCCTGTTCACCAGGAAGCGCTCGACCGACGACCCCTGACCATCTTGAATGCTGTGAATTCGACCGCTCAGCGCGCCC
>CAVOCR010000401.1:0-3319 GCA_963694245.1 Myxococcota bacterium | reverse complement strand
TGGGTCCAAAACGATTCCGTATCTCATCAAAATGGGGTCCATCGCCCGTATCTCCCGCAAAATAGAGAGGCCCCGTAGTCCCCGTCAGGACGAATCCCATCCAGAGCGTCCCCATGCGATCTGAGAGTCCCCTCCCAGAAAAGTGCTGCGCTGGGACACCGTGAAGAGTGACGCCTTCTCCCAGCGGATGCGCCTCCCACCAATCCAACTCCACGACGCGGCGGGCGCCCGACTCCCGCAACACCGGGGCATTCCCCAATCCCGCCACGAAGAGGGGGTCATGCGCCCGTGCCAGCGCTCGGATCGTGTCCGCATCCAGATGGTCGTAATGATTGTGACTGATGAGAACCACGTCGATGGGTGGGAGGTCCTCGAACCGAATGCCTGGCGGGTGCTGACGGCGAGGTCCCAGAAATGAAACGGGGCTGCACCGCTCGGACCAGATCGGATCCGTCAGGACATTCAAGCCGGGCAACTGCACCAGGAAGCTCGCATGGTTGATGAAGGTCACGCGCACCTCACCGAGGGGCACGGAACGAGGCGGAGGCCGTCCCGGAACCGCATCCACGATCTCCTTCCATTCCCCCATTTCACGGTCGAGAATCCACGTGAGAAACGCCCCGATCCCGGCCGTCTCCACGCCTCCGGCGTTGTGAAATCGCGCGCCATCAAAATGCGGCGTCGACGGTCCAGACCATGTCGTCGCGCTGAACACCAGGACGTCGAGGGCCACCCCCACTCCCAGAAATCCCACGAGAACCCACAGGAGATTCCAGCCCCATCGCCATGCCCTCATGAACTCACCTCACGGCCTCCATCGGCGAGCGCCCTGAGCTTGGTCGCATTCACCCACGCGTCCAACTCCCGCCAGCGTTCCCGCATCCATGCCACGCCCTCGTCCGGGTCCGCTGGAATGTCATTGGACGCGTACCTTTGAACCCGAATCCGCACGGTCTGATTGTACAAGTCCCCGCGAAAGAGGTCGCGCACACCGAACACCGATTCGAACCCCACATGACCGCAAATCCAGATCTCGGCGTCTCCGCGACGATCCATCAGAGCGCGCGTGCCCCGGGATCGCACAGGTAAAAGATGTCGAAGCGTCCCCGCCTCCTCGGCGCGTTCTGCCTCCCCGTGTCGCTGGAGATGCCTCCTCACCTGATTCCGACGAGCGGGTGAAAACCGGGCTCCCTCAGGGAAAACAGCGAACGCCTGCCCAGGCAGGAGATTGGCCACCGCAGACGCCACCAGATTCACCGTCTCCGTGGTGGACGTGCGTTTCCGATCCACCAGGACATTGCCCCCTCCACAGGCGACGACATTCAGCGCGGGGTCGGACAGCAACTCTCGATCCACCACCTGCCCCACTTCCGCACCCAGGTGCTCCCGAAACACCATTTGCGGCAGAAGAACATCCAGGACACTCACATGACGAAACACGAGCAGATGCCGACGAGCAACGTCCGGCGACCCCTCGAATCCCTCCAACTCCACCCGAAGGTTCTGAGCGCGGACGAAGGCCCGGAAGGTCATGAGCGCCCATCGTCCAAACAGGGCCTTTCGCCCTTCCAGACGGGCCGGACAAGCCCCCCCTCGAGGGCCGCCTGTCCGGCACCACAAGGAGACCGCTCCTGCGATCACGCTCATTTCCACCCCAACGAGCATCACGAGCATGAGGACAGCGGGCGCCCAGCACGACCTGTCGCCCCTGAGCCGGTCGATGACCCGTGCGAGAGGCCATGCAACCGGAAAAACCGGCAAGAGGAGGAGCGTTGCACATGCCAGGGTTCCTAGACCCCGCCATCTCCCCTCGGAACTCCATGACGGTTCCTCTCGAGCACGCGAGAAATGCATCACCCCCCCCTCGGGAACCAGGGAACGAACGCAGAAGTACGCGCGATGTATTCCACGTACTCACGCCGCCGGCCCGTGATGGTCTCTTCCATCAGGCGAACCCCGGAGACACGCAACAGAAGGAAGGTCAACAATACGGGGCCTGCGGCCGTCCAGGACGGCGCTCCGCCCACCAATGCGATCAGGCAGGCGCCCCACCAGAAGCAGAACTCTCCAAAATAGTTGGGATGACGAGTGTACCGCCAGAGTCCGGTGTCCAGCACCTTTCCGTGATTCGCAGACTCGGATCGGAACGCCACCAGTTGACGATCCGCCAGGGTCTCAAATCCCAGTCCTCCAAGACACACGGCGAACCCGACTGCGTCCAAAGCCGTCCAGTCCCCTTCAAGCCCCCATGTGAGCCCAACGGTCAGAGGCATGGCCACAAACGTGATGATCAGCGCCTGAAGACCAAAGACCCCACAGAGGCTCCACAATGCGAACCCCTCTGCCCGCGCCGTGCGCATCGCAGCATAGCGACTGTCTTCCGGCGCGCCCGCGGAGCGCCCTCCCAGATGAACTGCAAGCCGCAGAGACCACAGCGCGACACAGATCAGAAGGCAGATTCCACGCGGGGAGACACCGCCATGCAGTACCGCCGCGATCCCAGCCTGCAATGTAAAGGCAGGTCCGAAAAACACGTCCACCACCGTGACGTTGAGAGTCCATAAAGAGCGCACCCAGAGCATTGCCATGATCAACATGGTCACTCCGAGGACAGTCGCGATCACTTCCAACATCCGCGCCTCTCTCACGCCCATGTGCACCATGAATTCGCCCTCAAGAGCGGGACGATGTAGACTGAGATTACACGTTCGCACCTAAAACAGCAGTTCCACACCCCGACGGGAGGAACCATGTCGAGCCCTCATTTTCTGGACAACGAGATGTTCGCGCTGCTTCGCGAGGATCGGATCAAGGAGTTCAACGAGAGAATGGAAGCTGGAGAGACACCACCCAACTTGAATGGTGCCAACCTCCGGGGCTGCGATCTCCGGGGGCTCAAGACCGATGGAATGGATCTGGGGAATGCCTACCTTCGAGGAGCGGACCTTCGCGGGCTCGACCTTCGAAACACGAACCTCGAGGGCGCCAGCATCCGAAAGACGCAACTCTCCGGCACCTTCTTCCCGGACGTTCTGAGTTCACAGGAAATTCTGATGTCCCAGGAGCTCGGAACGCGACTCCGCTACGACACGTAGATGCCCCCCAGCGAGAGGCTGACGCGAGGGACCGCATGGCCTGCGGCCCCTGCACCCTAGATGTCGAGGACGTCGCAGGAGCAGCCAGCTGCAAACGCCCCAGAGCATTGCGCGAAAGGGGTGTTCTCACCCGAGGCGCACTTCACGCAGTTCTCATCCCATTTTCCGACGGTGGGATTGCAACAGAACGAATCGAGGTCACAGACAAAGCTGACGCAATCGTT
>CAVOCR010000400.1:0-3323 GCA_963694245.1 Myxococcota bacterium | reverse complement strand
ACCTGGACATCTTCGCCGCAAATTTCGTCGAAAACCCGGACCACGTCCTCGAAGGGTTTCTCAAGCCACGAGAACAGGGTGGGCTGTACAAGGCGGCGGCCCTCTACAAGAACGACGGCAAGGGCACGTTCAAGGACATCTCCAAAGAGGCGGGCTTCATCCCCGCCAGCATCATGGGTGCCAATTTCCTCGACTTCGACCTGGATGGCGACTTCGACATCGTTCAGGGACCGGGACGACACGCCCTCGAGAATGCCCAGCCCCTCTTCCTCTATCGCAACAACGGGGACGACACCTTTACCAACATCACCCCCCTCGACAATCCCCATTTCTTCGGGAAATTCCATGGCATGGCGAGCGCAGATCTCGACCGCGACGGGGATCCCGAACTCTACATCAACAATGGCGGCGTCCTGCTGAGCGATCGATGGCGGGACATGGTGCTCGAGAACACCACCACGGGGAAGCACTGGATCCACCTGCTCCTCGAGGGGACGAAGAGCAATCGCTCCGCCATCGGCAGTCGAGTGACCGTCCACGTGGGCGACCGCCTCATCATGCAGGAGGTGGCCGCAGGACAGGGGTTCTCCTCGACGAACAGTCCCTACCTGATCTTCGGCCTTGGAGACGCCACGAGCGCGGATCGAGTCACCATTCGCTGGACCAATGGAGACACCCAGGAGCTCCCTGCGCTCGCCGCAGACCAGGCGCTTGTGGTGAAGGAGGGCGACGCGACCCTCCGCCGCGTCTACTGATTCATGGCCTGGCGCGGAGCGCCGCATGACTCCCTCCACTTCCTCCGCGCGTCCCCGTCGATCACTGCTTCAAGCAGGACTGGAGGTGGTTGTGGCAGGGCCCTTCCTTCACCGACGCCTGCTGGCATTCCTTCCCGCCGAAGGGGCACAGACCGAACATGCACTTGGTCAACTCCAGGAAGGCGCCCTGAGAACCGAATGTGGCCTCCGAGAAGCAGTCCATGGGGCAAAAGCTCTCTGATTGAGGGCAGTTCTTCACGCATCCACCCAGGCTCCAGCAGCCGCTGTGCCCGGTCAGACACTCCGTATAGGGGACAATGCAGGTTTCTCGCAGGCATTCCGCCCAGCAAATGAATGCCATTGGAGAGAATGTCTCCGTGGAAGGATCGCAGTAGCCGCATGTATCGAGCGCGCACTCCTGAAGCTCCCACGCGTGTGTCTGCGCCGCGTCGTCCAGCTTCGACACGCACGAGGCGAGGCATTCATCGTCCGTGACCTGACACGTGACAAAGCACCCGCCGAACGCACAGGAACCGGGCACGGGCTCCCCCGGTACGCATGTCCCCTCGGGTCCGCAGGCAAATCCGGATGGACAGAGACCACAGGAACCACCGCAGGCATCGCTTCCGCACTCACGCCCCGCGCAGTCTACGACACAATCCTCTCCGAAATCCCCCGTGATCTCCCGCCACGCGGAGATGCGGTCCTGCTCCACTTCCACCAGCTCCGGTGACGCCTCCGCCGGCGAATCGACCTCGCCGCAGCCCCCCACAAACGAGAGCCCCACAAGCAGACATGCAATCCAGATCACGAATCTCATCCACACCTCATCGGGGTCTCTCGCCGCACGCCCGCGCCGATCACAGCATCGCCGCTGCTTTCAGTCTAGCAGCACGAACACTCAACTTCACGCCCTGGCAGAAATGAAATCAGGCTCAGCCACCATCGACTCACTCGATGACAAACGTGCAGGTGTCGAACAGAACCTTGCACTCGCCGTCACGGGCTCTCTGCATGCAGTCGGGTCCACCCCCCTCACAGACCGTGAGGCTGCACAGGAGATAATCGACGAAGCTGCTCTTGGCTCCAATGGTACCGTGACTGAAGCACTCCACGTAGCACGCGGAGCCCGAGAAGGGAGGGCATTCATTCATGCACTGAGCGACCTGGGTGCACCCCTGTTCGCCCACGAAACAATTCTTCGAAGGCGCTTGGCAATTCTGGACCATCCCGGAAGCCCAGCACACCAGATACGCCTGGTTCATCGGCACATTCACGCCACACCCGACGGACTGTTCCATCGCGCACTGCAGAAACTCCAGAGCCAAGGCCCCCACCGGCACCTCCTCGTCGTCAATGCACTCTTCGACACAAGCGACATTCGTGAGCACGCACTCCTGAAGACACTCGGTACCCGCGCAGGGATCCACACCGAGTCGACCGCAGACGCCCTCGTCGGAGCACTCCTCCTCGGAGGTGCAGGTTCCGCAGCTGCCGCCACACCCATCGGGGCCGCATTCCCTATCCTCGCATTGCGCACGACAGCCGCCGTCGGTGTCACCCCAGGGCCCCGAATTGTTGAAGTTCACATCCACGAACGGTCCCACGTCGTCCCCCACGGGGGCCGTGCAGCTGGCCCCTGCGAGCAGGACGACGAGCCCCCATCCAATCGCCCATGACGTTGGTCTGCCCATCACGGTGCCTCCTCGCACTCCGCCGAGGCGCTGAGACCCGCCTCCTCGAGGAGAGAATGGATGAGTCCCTTCATCCCATCGATCGAATGCGCCTGTGTGACCATTCTAACGACCCCCGATCCGTCGACGATCACGTTGAGCGGGAAGACGCTCACGCTGGACTGATCGACAAAGAGCGTGCTCGTCATGGAATGGTCCGAGACGGAGGGAAAGCTGAGCTGCGCCACAGCAGGCAGCAATGCTCCAAAGGGGTCCACCGGCTTCGCGTTCACCGCATACACCTGGAGCCCCCCGCATTTCATCGGTTTCCAAATGGCCTCCTCGATCTCCGGCAACTCCAGAGGACACGTCGGTCAGAAGGTCGCGTAGTAGGTCAGCAGCGTCACATGACCGCTGAACATGTCCGGAGCGAGGAGGACCTGCCCCGTCTCAGGGCTCACAAAGGAAGAGACCGGAAAATCATCCCCGGGTCCCAATCCCGCGAACCCTGCGCGCACCGTCAACTTGACAACCTCTTCGTCCGGGTCGTTGGTCGTAAAGGTGATCGTCCCCTCGGTGGGCCCCTCACCAGTCTGCTGGGTCACTTCCACCAGGGTCATGCCGCCGGGGTCCACCTCGAAGGATCCCACCCCGCAGCTCGCGTCCCCTTCCCCGCTGCATTCCACCTCGAGGGGAAGATGCCCCTGATTGGTGACGACCACGCCCCCGACAGCGAAGCCGTCGCTCCCTGTCCCAAGATCCAGTTCGTGGTCCGAGGCATGAAACTCAGGCGCGACAGCTCCCGGGACAAGACGAAAGACCTGCAGTGAATGCCATTCCCCACCGAGCGTCCACTCCTCGAATGCCCCCACGGCGAGGAATCGGGAGAACGCCT
>CAVOCR010000399.1:0-3326 GCA_963694245.1 Myxococcota bacterium | reverse complement strand
CTCGATCTCCAGGCCCCCGTCGTCTACTCCTCTGAGCGGGAGCTCGGCATCCGCATCGAAAACCTGGATCCACCGGCCATCGTCATCGGCAACGATCTGCAAAGCGGACGGAGCGAAAAAGAACTCGCGTTTCTGGTTGGAAAGACCCTGACCTACTTCCTCCCTCTTCACTTGATGGCGGGCATCTACAGTCGCTCGGACCTCAAGATGCTCTTTCTCGCGGCGATGAAGTCAGTGCGCCCCGACATGGACGTGGGAGAGAACGCGGATCTCATGGCCGTCGTCGACGAAATCAATCGGCGCGTCACCCCGACACAACGAGAGACACTGGACACCCTGATCACCAACGTGGAGGTCAACCAATCCGATCTCCAGCTGGGAGACTGGCTCGAAAGTGTGGAGCTCAGCGCCAATCACGCAGGACTCCTGATGTGCAACGATTTTGAAGTCGCGCTCAACTCCATTCGGTCGGGAACTCTCTCCATGAGCAAGCTGGGCGATGGCGAAAAGCTGAAGGACCTCGTGGTCTACGCCGTCAGTGAACGCTACATGGGGCTCCGCAAGCGAATGGGGATCGCCATCGAATCGTCCGAGTCCTGAGCCCCCCTCTCCATCCACGCTCCGAACCACAACCGGAGCGCCATGGAGTCGAACACCTGAAAGAATCCCCCGATCTGGCCTCGAACTTCGCCGCCTTTCGGAACGATCTCGAGGATTCCGTAACGCACACCGGGTTGAATCTCTTGACAAAACGGCTCCGCGAACGGCATTTTCCCGGCCCGGAACCTGGCGCATGGCGCCCCCGTTTTTCAGACCGAACACGGACGGAATAAAGCAGAGGCGTGAGGGTTCAAATGACTCCCACCACTTCGATTCGAGGTTCCAAAGGGGAGAATGCATGATTGAAGTGAAGAACCTCCAGAAGTCCTACGGCGATCTTGAAGCACTCAAAGGATTGAGCTTCGAAGTCCCTCGAGGCCAGATCGTCGGATTTCTCGGCCCCAACGGGGCGGGGAAAAGCACAACGATGAAGATCCTCACCTGCTACATGCCGGCCAGCGCAGGCTCCGTGAGCATTGACGGCCATGATGCCTTTGAGGCCCCCCTGGAAGTGAAGAAGCGCATCGGATATCTCCCCGAGTCGACTCCGCTCTATTCGGACATGACCGTCTACGACTACCTCGCATACGTCGCGGCAATGCGGGACATCCCCGCCCACGACCGGGATGCCAGGGTCCGCAAAATCAGCACCACCTGTGGCGCTTCGACGTTTCTGGGACAGGACATCGGAACGCTCTCGAAAGGACAACGGCAACGGGTCGGTCTCGCCCAGGCGCTCATCCACGATCCCCCCATCCTGATCCTCGACGAACCCACGAGCGGACTGGACCCCAACCAGATTCGTGAAATCCGATCCCTCATCAAGGACCTCGGGCGCGATCGCACGATCATCCTCTCGACGCACAACCTCACGGAAGTGATGCTGACCTGTGATCGACTGATCATCATCCATCAAGGGGCGATCGTCGCAGACGGCACCCCAGAGGAATTGGAACAGCGAGAGGCTCAAAACCCGACGATCGTCCTCGAGGTCGCGGGAGAAGGCGTCGATGCGGAGGCCGTTCTGAAAGCAGTCACAGCCCTGGAGGCGGTCACGACTGCCATCAACCGCTCGAATGCCCACGGACGAGTGACCCTCGCCATTGAAGGACGAGACGGTGCCGACATTCGCCCCGATCTCCACGCGCTGGCGGTCGAAAAAACATGGAGCGTCTTTGAACTTCGGAGAGATGCACTCGACCTCGAGGGCATCTTCCGTCAACTGACGCGTCAGGCCTAGGAGAGCATCATGAACCACACCTGGACCCTCGCTCGTCGTGAATTGATGAGCTATTTCAACTCTCCCATCGCGTACACGGCCATCGCCGTGTTCCTGCTGCTTGCAGGCTTGCAGTTCCTCTATGGACTCGTGACCCCTGGAGCGTTTGGACCCGGCGCAGATTTTTTTGAGGCCAATGAAGCCTCCCTTCGGGTGTTTTTCGAAGGAATCCCACTTCTCTTCGCGGTATTTCTGCCCGCCATCTCCATGCGGTTGATGAGCGATGAGCAGAAGACAGGAACCCTTGAGCTCCTGGTCACACTCCCCGTCAGTGAAATGCAGATCATCGCCGGGAAATACCTGGCCAGCCTCGTGTTTCTGGCGGTGACGCTCCTCTTCACCGTCCCCTACGCGCTCACGGTCGCGTGGCTCGGGAACCCGGATATCGGACCCATTCTGGGCGGGTATTGTGGCCTGTTCCTGATCGGTGCGACCTATCTCGCCATCGGGCTCATGACCAGCACATGGACCCAGAACCAGATCATCGCCTTCCTCCTCGCCGCGATGATCTGCAGCGGCCTGTACTTCGTGGACAGCCTCGTGGGCAACGTGTGGGCTGCCACCCGCCCCTTCTTCGAGTCCATCAGCTTCAAAGCCCATTTCCAGAACATCTCCCGTGGAGTCCTCGACACCCGGGATCTGGTCTTCTTCCTTTCCCTCATCACCATCGCCATCCTGCTCGCAGCGCATTCGCTCGAGAGCCGGAAATGGAAGGCATAAGGAGGCATCATGGCCAGCTCCATCGATCGAAAAGCGCGCCGAGCCGCCGGGTCCAATGCCCTCGTCACCCTGCTGGCGATCATCGGCACCCTGGTGCTCATTCACTTCTTCGTATCGCCCCGTGTCTTCGGGCGTCTCGACCTGACCCAGAAGAGCGTCCACACCCTCCACGACGCCTCCCGCGCCATCGTCGGAGACCTGGAAGGGTTGACGGTACGCGTCTTCATCTCCGATCCGCTTCCGGAATCCACCAAGCGCGGCTATCGCGTTGTCTCCCTCCGCGGAGTCGCGCGCGAGTTTCGAGACCGGCTCGAAGAGTACCGCGCCTATTCCAATGGCTCGATGACCCTTTCCACGGTCACGGAGAACATCCTCGAAGAAGCCGAAAAAGCCCGATTGGAGCTCCTCACCAACGACGAGGCACGCGTCGCCAGCGGCGGAACACTCCAATTCGCTCGTTTCGCTCTGGGAGCCACGTTCCACTACAAGAACGTCAAGGAGGTCTATCCACTTGCCGCGGATCCCACCCGTTTCGAGCATGACATCACGAGCCTGCTCTTCCGGCTCAAGGAAAAGCACGCGAAGTCGCTGCTCATGGCGGATGTGCTCTCCGATGGCAAGCTGATCTATGAGGGCGTGAAGCAATGCCACGATGCCATTCAAGCCACCATGGAGCGCTCTGAAGGCACGGAGGAGAACGGCGGGCAGCTCAAGGCCCTCCTCGACG
>CAVOCR010000398.1:0-3326 GCA_963694245.1 Myxococcota bacterium | reverse complement strand
GGAATCGAGGACATCACGACAGTGACCGCGACACTGGGGCGCGGGACCTGGTTCGGACTCGGGGACATCGGGATGAGCGTAGCGCTCGCTGGAGGGCTCTCCATGACTCTGGGCACCCAGCTGCGATTTCCCCTGGAGGAGTCGGATCAGGGCATGGACTGGGGGGAGGAGGTGTTCACTCGTGCGGGCATTGGGGTCGAGCTCGCGGATGGACTGCTCGCATTGACGGCGACGGCCTCGCATGTGTGGCGGGACACCATTGTGGAGATGCACGGGGACCAGCGGCTGATTCAAACGAACAGCGGAGGTCAGGTCTGGAGCGCGTCGACCGGATTGGAAGTGCGCCCGGTGTCGGGTCTGAGGATCCGAACGTCCGTGCGCGTCCCGGTGGCGAGCGATCTCAATGGGGCTCAACTGGGAGAGACGATCTCCACGTTTTTCGATGTGAGCTGGGCCTTTGGCATTTCGAGTTCGAGCGAGGATGAATCGCCAACGCCAACGCCAACGCCAACGCCGGAAGCCGTGTTCATTCCGGATCCGCCTGTCGAGAAGAGCGCTGGGTTCCCGGTCGTGGTGACCGGGGGGGCGGCCTTTGAATCCGCCGACATCGTGGTCCCGGGGAAGATCACGGTCATCGACTATTTCGCGGACTGGTGCGTGCCTTGCGAGCGTCTTGAGAAGGAGATGGCCGATGCGCTCGCAGGGGATCCGGACATTGTGGTGGTCAAAGTCGACATCGTGGACTGGGATACGCCAGCGGCTCAGAGGATTGAGGGGGTTTCTGGCCTGCCCGTGCTCGACATCCATGATGCCGAGGGGACGTTCGTCGAGCGTCTCGTGGGAGACCGGGCATTTCAGTTCAAGAAACACCTGGAAGACATCCGATCCGGGAAGAACGCTGATTGATGTTCGGCTCGAAGAAGACCCGGGGCGCTTGGACTCTGGGTCTCAGAATGGTACACGGTCGACCCTGCCCGATCGGGCTGAGGAGGTTTCGGATGCATCGCATGAGAGGGATGATCGCAGTCTGTGCACTGGCCGGACTCACGGGGTGCCCCGACCAGCCGAGGGAGCCCGTGGCGCCCTCTGCCAGCACCGAGGAGCTCGCTCCGGTTGCGGAGGAGGCGGGAGAGACGGAGGAGGCCGCTCCGAGTCCGTCGGTGGAGTGCACCTGGGAAACTCCCCTGGAACCGGGAATTCCGGGAAGCCCCGGGAATCTGATCCCTTCCGAGATCAATCCGAATGGTGCCAGTGAACTCTCGGTGCTGATGCGGAAAATGGTCGCGGATCTCCGAGAGGTCCGTCAGGCGATCCTGAACAATTCTCCGCCCGCCACCTATCCGGACGATCATGGCCGCATGCGATGCACATGGCCCACGGATTCCGATGTCCGCAACGCGATGTTTGACGGCATGGCGAAGAACTATCTCGCATCGTATGAACGTCTGGTGACCGCCCAGGATTCGCATGCCCGTCATTTCGAGTCGGTGCTCGATGGGTGCATCGGGTGTCATGGCAACACCTGCCAGGGCCCCATTCCGATGATCGAGAGCTTGCGTCTTCCGGTGGCTGGGAACTGAGATGAGCGCGCCGAAGAAGGGAGGCCGCTATTCCGTGCGCCTCGAGTCGAGCGATGGGGATCAGGCCACCTATCGGGTGGAGATCTTTCGCTCGACGGGCGAACACCATGAATGGGAACTGAGCCTCGAGGGTACCGCGATCTCGCTCGTGCCCCGGTCCCGGACGCCCGAGGATTCGGACGCCCCTGATTCGAAGACGATCGCCTACCTCGGGACCCTCGCCCGACACGTCATTCAACAGCGGGGCCCGGAGGGTCGGTGGCCCCAGATGTTTCAACGCTGGCGTCCCTGAGAACAGCCCTCCCAGGCGGTTGACACCGCTGACCGGGCCGTGGGACAAAATGGGACTTCCGGAGGTCTCCCGTGCGTCCCTATCTCGACCTGGTACAGCGTATTCTCGACGAGGGTGAGGTGAAGTCCGATCGAACGGGCACGGGGACCCTTTCCGTGTTCGGCGCGCAGGCTCGTTACGATCTGCGTGAGGGCTTCCCGCTTCTCACGACGAAGAAGGTGCTCTTCTCCGCGGTGGTGCGGGAACTGCTCTGGTTCCTCAAGGGCTCCACGAACATTCATGAGGATCTCAGCGAGCATACACCGATCTGGGATGCCTGGGCCGACGAGAACGGTGACCTGGGCCCCATCTACGGTCATCAATGGCGCAATTGGGGCGATCAGGGGATCGATCAGATCGCACGCGTCCGGGAGCAGATACGGACGGAGCCCGATTCTCGCCGGATGATCGTCAGCGCCTGGAACGTCGGGGATCTCGACAAGATGAAGCTGCCTCCCTGTCACGCATTCTTTCAGTTCTATGTGGTGAATGGGCGCCTCGATCTTCAGCTTTATCAGCGATCGGCGGATGTCGCGCTGGGGGTTCCCTTCAACATCGCCAGCTACGCGCTCCTTCTGATGATGATGGCGCAGGACACGGGGCTGACTCCGGGGTTCTTTGTCCACACCCTGGGCGATGCGCACATCTACTCCAATCATGTGGAAGGGGTCCGGGAGCAGCTCCAGCGGGAGCCGCATCCCCTCCCGCGGGTGACGTTGGCGGAACGTCCGATGGACGAGATGACCTTCGATGACATCCAGTTGGAGGACTATGTGCACCACCCCTTCATTCGCTTCAAGGTGGCGGTGTGAAGACCTTCGCCATTGTCGCCGCGGTCGATGACGCGGGAGGATTGGGCCGGGATGGAGATCTCGTCTGGCATCTTCCGGGCGATCTCCGCTATTTCCGTGAGGTCACGAGTCGAACCAACGGCGCCTTGACCCGGAATGCCGTGGTGATGGGGCGGCTGACCTGGGAGTCGATCCCCGAGCGATTTCGGCCTCTCGCAGACCGATTGAATGTGGTCATCACCCGACAGCCCGACTACGGGCTTCCCGGGGATGCCCTCCGTGCGGGTTCCCTGGAGCAGGCATTGGACCTCGTGAATGCCCTGGAGGACGTCGAGTCCGTGTTTGTCGTGGGCGGAGGGCAGATCTATCGGGAGGCGATTCGGCATCCAGGGTGCGGGCAGGTCCTGCTCACGCATGTGCAAGGCACCTTCGACTGCGATGTCTTCTTTCCCGATCTGCCGGAAGAATTCACGCAGCAATCGCTTTCGCCGGTGGAGACGGGAGACGCGCATCCGTATCGCTATGCGCGGTACAGCCGCTAGTCCGGGACCCCTAGAACCCTCAGAACCTCCTCCGCGATGGCCAGGGACGCCGTCAGCCCGGGGGATTCAATGCCAAACAGCT
>CAVOCR010000397.1:0-3327 GCA_963694245.1 Myxococcota bacterium | reverse complement strand
CCAGGCGCTCGCGGCATGACATAGATGATGGGGAACATGCACTATTCGACCGTCATCCAACGACATCACCGGGGGCCGAACGCGTTCATCCGCGGGCATCATCTCCGTGCGGAGGCCGTTGATCGCGATGCGGTCGACATCACTCGTTTCCAGGCCACCTTGCGAGAGCACGCTCGCCACCGCACGCCGACACAGCACCTCCTCGAGTCGGATCGACGAATCGTTGCAGAGATTCGCATCCCCATGGTCTCGCGGCCTCGCGCCATGATGTTTCACACGGCTCAGGCGCTCCTCTTCGACCACTGCGATGAGCTGACCATCCACCACGAGCGCCGCAGCATGGTGTTCGGTCGTGGCCACTGAAAGCCCGAGGATGTTCATGGACCGATACCGATTGGGACTGTTGACGAGTGACTACCAGGAGCCATGCGACCCGTGGGAACCGTGGGAACCGTGGGAGCCGTGGGACCCATGAGATCCGTGGGAGCCGTGGGAGCCGTGGGAACCGTGGGAGCCGTGGGAGCCGTGGGAACCGTGGGAGCCGTGGGAGCAGTGCTGCGCGAGCAGAATGTCCGCATCTTCTCCGAGAACGCCCTGCAGGAGTGCTTTGTTGACGTCCTCCGCCTGGCGCTTCACGACCTCGTCTTCCGCTCTGGACAGAAATGCGCTGAGGCGACGCTTCCGCTGAGGAAGGCGACTGGCTCCCTTGTCCCGGGTGCTGTCTTGACTCATGACGAACTCCAGAGCGCGACGACTTCGCCGGCGCAGGCTCAGCATAGCCGAGCGAGGCGACGTGGGCAAGGTCGGGATCCGGCCCTTTGGGCTGGTGTCTCTGTCCAGACATCCGTATCCTGGCCGCATGCGCACTGTGTTCCTCAGTCTCCTTTCCCTGGTCCTGCTGTTGCCGACGCCCACCCGCGCCGCATCCCCCGACGCGTCCGGGTGTTTCCTGATGGCGGTTCCCGTGGGGAAAGCTCCCATTCGGCGAACCCGGCCTTTCAAGAAAGCGTTCCAGCACGCGAGCAAGAAACGGTGGCAGCGTGCTTCCAGGGCATTCGACAAGGGCATCGCGCAGATCCAGCAGGAGGCACAGGCTTTCCACGTCCTCGACGATTCGGAGACGGACCTTCCCCGACTTCGTGACTTTCTCAAGCGCCACGTGCATGCGCCCGTCCCCACCGTGACCATTCAAGGGGATGACTTCCGGTTCGTGCCCCTCGTGCTTTTGATGGCTGCGCGCGCCCAGTGCGAAGTCGGATCGCCGCAACGAGGCATGGCCCTCCTCAACGGTCTGGAGCCGGAAAGCCACCCCGATTTGCGCCGCGCACTCGCCACCCTCGAATTCGCTTCCGGAAGTCCCTCCGAGACAATCCAACGCTTCAAAAGCGGTCGGTTGGGGTTCGGAGAGCGCCTGATCCTCGCCCTCGCGACCGCGGGCACAGGGGATGCGACGAGTGCGATCCAACATCTGAAGGATCTCCAGAGAGACTGCATCGGCCCCCGTCAATGCGCTCGGGTCCGCCGTGTCGCACGCCAGATGCGTGTGCTTGCGCCCGAGATGGAGACCCCATGACCAAACGCCATACAGCCGGTGGACGCATACCCGAGGAAGACGTGCCCCCTGTGAACGAGCGCTTCTGCGAACAACAGGCGGCATTGAATTTTCACTACCGCTGCGACAGTTGTCTGCATCATGACCCCGAGAAACATCTCTGTTCGCTCGGATTCCCCACCGCGGTTTTCGGAGACGGACCCCACCGCTGCCGAACCGAAGATGGGTCGCTCGTATTCTGCAAATACTTCGAACTGGCATGAAGAGGTCATCCGGTCTGAAAGCGCATTTTGAGCCCTCGGCACATCCCGCCATCTGGTGACCTCGCCAACCTTGTGTGGAACGCATCGAAGACGATATCCTGCTTCCCCATTGGAGGACGGCCATGCAGCTTCATCTCCCTGAATTCCCCCCCGAGGATCTCCTCGTGGCCGACGGCACCGCGATGCTGTTTCGTGCGTACCACTCCCGAGAGCACCACACGCCCTCCGGGGAGCCCGCTGGAGGCACCCTCGGAATGTGCGAGCACCTCCTGCGGCTGGTACGCCGCCACAACCCGCGCTACATCGCCCTTGTCTTCGATGCGGGTCAACGCACCTTCCGAAACGACATGGATGAGAGCTACAAGGCCAATCGAGGGGATCCTCCGGAAGCTCTCGTCCCTCAATTCGAGAGTTCCCATGCTGCGGCAAAGTCGCTCGGGTTCACCTGCTTGCGAGTCCCGGGATTCGAAGCCGACGACCTCATGGCCACCCTCGCGGAGCTGGCGCGCGCCGCCAACATGCGGTGCCGACTCCACGCGCTCGACAAGGACCTCTGGCAACTCATCGATGACCGCGCACCCGCCGCCACGGTCGAAGACCCCCGGAATGGTCAAGTGCTGGACGAGGCGGCCATCGTGGACAAGCTCGGGGTTCCCCCCCGGGATCTGGTCGACTACTTCGCCATCGTGGGGGATTCCTCCGACAACATTCCCGGTGTTCGGGGTGTGGGACCGAAAGGGGCCCAAACGGTCGTGAGTCGATACGGAAAACTGGAGGCCATTCACGCCAAATTGGGGGAGATCCCCCACCTCGGCGTCCGAGGCGCGGCCTCCCTCGCGGAGAAGTTGCGATCCGGGCGCCAAGATGCGCTCCATGCACGCGAGATGATTCGTCTCCGACGGGACGTGGAGCTGGGCATTCGCCCCCAGACCTTGCGGGAGGCCACGGCATGGGGAGGTCCCATGCCTGAAGAGTCCAGGGAAACGTTCCAGAGGCTGGGTGCCCCCTGGCTTCATCGGGCCATGACCGAGGCGTTCCGGCTTCGTGAGTCCTGAGTCAATCGGGAGGTTCGCTCCAGACCAGCTCCATCGACGCGGGGGGTTCAGACCGCTCCGCCCCCTCCTCGAAGGGCCCTCCAGTGACGCCCCCGCTCCGCTCATTGCAGCGTTTCCAGAGCCAATCATGACGGGCCTGGCGATCTTCATGAAACCGTTCACGGGACTCGAGTCGGTCGACGCGGGACCAGTCCACGCCACGAGGCGCACGAAGCCGCCTCTTCCGGCGAATCGTGAAATAGCCTCCGCGGTCCAGCCATCCACGGACTGCATCCGAACATCCCCGGGCACGCCGGATGAGCGCCTCGAGCTCGCGCCCAATCGCAAAGCGCATGGGCGCATCGCTCGAACTCATTTCACTGGAGGCCCACGCTCGCTGGAGCACTTCGCGGGCCCGGTTCCGATCCGATCGGGGAAGCCGGCTCACGACGCTCGCGAGCTCTTCGCCCGCCTTTCA
>CAVOCR010000396.1:0-3335 GCA_963694245.1 Myxococcota bacterium | reverse complement strand
GGAGACTCTTCAAATCCCAGAGCGGAACATTCAACTGGGCACTCGATTCCTCGGACAGCTCCTCGCCCAGTTCGGCCATCCCGCGCTCGCGGCCGCGGGATACAATGCCGGCGCAGGGGCCGTCCGAAAGTGGATGCGAGCCCGCGGCACACTCCCGTTGGATGAGTTCGTCGAATCCATTCCCTATCGCCAGACCCGGCGATATGTGAAAAGCGTCATGAGCAGCTATGGAAGCTACGCCTTCCTCTATCAGGAGCCGCTGCTGCTCTCACTTCAGCTCTAAGAAGTCATGAGGGACTCGGGGCCGACCTCACCCGTGCGATTCTGACGCAGATCCCGGATCTGAAGCTGCAGCTCGCGCCGCCCCTGCCAGACGTTCTCCTCGGCGTGATACGCGACGTCGATGCAGTCTCCAGCGACGATGCCATCGTCCCCCCGACCAAAGGCGATCGCACGGCGGGTCGTCCCGCCTTGACGCAACCAGAGTTGAAGATGATTGCCCTTGACCACGCGCGTGCGCTCCACCTCCACGCCCCGAGTGCAAAACATCGGTTTGCGGTTGCCCATTCCAAACGGCTCCAGCTCCTGAAGCTCCGCCAACAAGGGGAAATCCACCTCAGAGAATGCCACGAGCTCATCGATCGAGAGGCTGGGGACGAGCGCAGAGTCCGCAAGAACCTCCTGAGCCAGCTCCTCCATGCGTGTCACAAACTCAGGAAGCCTCTCCTCGCGAATGGTCAATCCTCCCGCATGTGCATGGCCGCCGAAGGTCACCAGAAGGTCCTCACAGCGGCGCAGCGCGCGCACAACATGAAACCCCGAGATGCTCCGAACGGAGCCCTTTCCAATCCCGTCCGCGACCGCGATGAGGAATGTGGGGCGGTGGTAGCGCTCCACCACACGTGTCGCCACAATCCCGGTGACTCCCGCGTGCCAATTCTCCGAATGCAACACCAGCGCCCGGCGATCGCCCACTCCGCCTTGCGCCTCCACCTGGGCCAGCGCTGAATCCAGGATCTCCGCCTCGATGTCCCGACGACGGCGATTCTCCGCATCCACTTCGGTTGCGAGACCATGTGCGAGACCATAATCATCGCTGATGAGAAGCTCAACGCCCCGTTCCGCGCTGGCCAACCGTCCCGCTGCGTTGATGCGGGGACCAATCTGAAATGCAACGAATCCCGCATTGATGGGGCGAGTTCCGGCTCCGCTGACTTCACAAAGCGCTCGAATTCCCGCGTTCTCCGAATCCGCGATGCGACGGACACCCTGGGATGCGAGAACACGATTCAATCCAATCAAGGGCACCATGTCCGCAATGGTCCCAATGGCGGTCACGTCGAGGAAGCGACGCAAATCCGGGCTGGTTTCCGAACTCAACACGCCCCGGCTCCGGAGCTCGCTCCGAAGCGCAATCAGCAGATGGAACGTGAGACCCACGGCAGCAAGGCTTTTGAATGGAAACGAACATTCGGGTTGAAGAGGGTTGATGATCGCATGGGCCCCCGGCAATTCAGGTCCCACCTCATGGTGGTCCACGATGATCACATCCACGCCGAGTTCTGCAGCGAACCGGACTTCTTCCACGCTGTTGATGCCACAATCCACGGTCACCAGCAGGTCCACACCGCTCGCGGCGAGTTCCTGAATCGGGTTCTTGCTCAAGCCATATCCATCCCGGAAGCGATCCGGGACAAAAAAACGAGCGGAGATCCCCACCTCTCGGAAAAATCGCATCAAAAGCGTCGTGGAGGTCACTCCATCGACATCGTAATCCCCCCAGATGCAGATCGACTCCCCCGCATCCGCCGCCTGTAGGATCCGCTCCACCGCCGCTTTCATCCCATGCAGCCCAAACGGGTCCCTCAAATCCGCGAGGCGTGGCGTGAGATGCGTGCGCGCCTCCCCCACCTCGGTAATGGAGCGATTGACGAGCAGACGGGCGAGGATCGGAGAAATCCCGAGTTCAAGGGTCAGAGTCTCCGACGCGGTTGGATCCGCTGTCGTGAGTTTCCAGTGTTTTTCCATGGAATTGAATCGCGTGGGCTCAGATGTCGAGATCGTCAATCAACGGTTCATCGTCCCCAAAGATGTCCCGAAGTTCATCCAGAACCGTTTCATCCGTGACTCCCCTCGAAACGCTGAGTTCCTGGACCAGCAGTTCCCGAGCAGTATCGAGCATCTTGCGCTCACCGAAGGACAGGGGCTTGTCCTCCTTGAGGATGTAGAGATCCCGCAGCACTTCCGCCACTTCCGTGATCTCCCCGGATTTGATCTTGTCGAGGTAACGACGATAACGGCGATTCCAGGTGGTATTGTCGATGCGGACGTCGCGCTCTTTCAGCACCGTGAAGACTTCCGCCGCATCTTTGCGGGTAATGACATCCCGAAGACCCACGGACGCCACCTTGCTGACAGGGATCATGATCCGTTTCTCGGAATTCAATACCTCCAGAATATAGAAGACCTCGCTGTTGCCCGAGATTTCCTTGGTCTCGATGGACACGATTTCCGCCACACCCTGTGCAGGATATACAGCGCGATCACCCACCTTGAAGGTACTGTCCATAAAACTATTGGCCCCCATTCCCCGTCATGAAGTTACCGATTGTGCCAGAGGCGCACCAGGGGGTCCACCCTGGATGAACGGATCTCACCACACAAGGACATGAAGCCCCCATGAATGGGCGGAGATGTGAACAAATTCTTCCATCGAAAGCGTTCGAAACGAAGCAAACGCGACGACGGAATGACGGCAAATCTAGCCGTTGAGCTGACGATGCATGTCGAGGAGGCGTCGTGCACCAAAGCCCTTGAGCTTCCCCGCATACGCCGTGTCGACGTTTCCTTGCGGAAACTTCACCTTGAGGATTTCAGCCTCCAGGGCGTCCCGCGTCTTGAAACGCGACTGAATCTCCTCGCCAGCCTTGAAGAGAGTGAGAAGCTGCGTATTGCTCGCATGCTTCAATCGCTTCTTCGTCTCGCCGTCAGGATCCCCAATCAACGCAATGATCGCGTCTGCTGCGGCATCCTTGGTCTTCCAGCGTTCCTGAACCTGCTCTTTTGGATTCTGCGTGGCCATGCAACACCTTCCTTCTCACCAATCGGACCCTCGAGGGTCATCTACTCCGTCTCCGGAGCCATTCAGGGCGTAGGCGAACCCGCCTCACCATTCATTTTCTCCCCATCGCCATTTGCCGATGGAGTTTCTGGGGAGCCAGTCCCCTCATTTCGTGCCTGAAGAAGACTCTCCAGGCTTACCAGTGCCTCCTGATTCCCAGGAGTCTCCAGCGCCTCCAGAAAATCCTTCCGGATCCTCTGGACCATCGCCCATG
>CAVOCR010000395.1:0-3346 GCA_963694245.1 Myxococcota bacterium | reverse complement strand
ACAGCACAAGGGGCGCATCGACCAGCGGAAGACCCCGCTTCACGTCGCGATCATCGGGGACATCGCGCATAGCCGCGTCGCTCGCTCCAACATCTTTGGACTCCTGACCCTCGGAGCTGAAGTGCACGTCGCGGCCCCCGCGACCATGATTCCTGCGGCGCTCGAGGAGCTCGGCGTCCACGTCCATCGCAAGGCGGAGCACGCACTTGAAGGCGCAGATGTCGTCATGATGCTTCGGATTCAGAAAGAGCGCATGGGCAAGGACCTCTTCCCGAACGACCGGGAATATGCCCGCGGATTCGGCCTGAATCAGGAGCGACTCCGACTCGCCAAACCGGATGCCATCGTGATGCACCCGGGCCCCATCAATCGGGGAATTGAGATCCAGCCGGACATCGCCGACGGTCCCCGTTCCGTGATTCTCGAACAGGTCACCAACGGAGTGGCTGTGCGCATGGCGGTTCTCTACCTCGTCGCTCACCGCGGGCAACCCGCGCAACCCGTCAGCACCCCCTCGGGAGAGTCTCGATGACTACGCGCACCGTGATCTCAGGGGGACGTGTCCTGGACCCGGCGTCCAACCGCGACGAAATCGCGACCGTCACGCTGGAAGACGGCATCATCACTGCCATTGAAAGTGGAACCTCGAGCGCCGCGAAGATACCCGCGGGAACCGTCCACATCGACGCCACCGGCCACTGGGTGACGCCAGGATTCATTGACCTCAGAACCCATCTGCGTGAACCCGGCGAAGAATGGAAGGAAACCGTCGCCACAGCCGCCCGAGCAGCCGTGGCGGGGGGCTTCACCACCATCTGTGCGATGCCCGGAACCATTCCAGTCAACGATGAAGCCAGCGTGACGAACCATATCCGGCAACAAGGGGAACGCGCCAACCTTGCACGGGTCCTCCCGATCGGAGCGACCACTCAGGGGCTTGCCGGAGAGACGCTCGCGGACATGGGCGACATGAAAGCCGCTGGAGCCGCCGGGGTCAGCGATGGCGACAAGCCCGTCACCTCCTGTCGAATGATGCGCCGCGTGATGGAATACGCCCGCACCTACAAGCTCCCGGTGATGACATGCTCCTATGACTCCAGTCTGGCCTCCGGTGGAGTCATGCATGAAGGACTGCTTTCCACGCGCCTTGGACTGCCCCCGATTCCAGCAGCCGCAGAGATCATCGCCGTGGCCCGGGACATCGAACTCGCAAAAATGACAGGAGCCCGGGTCCACCTCGGACGACTCTCCTCTGCGGGCTCCATTCCGCTCTTGCGGGCCGCCCAGGAACTCGGGGCGTCCGTGACCGCAGAGGTCACTCCCCACCATCTCACGATGACGGAAGCTGCTGTCGCGGAATACGATACGAACTGCCACGTCATCCCCCCTCTCCGTGCGGAGAGTGATAGACAAGCCCTTCTCGCGGCCGTGGAAGAGGGACTGATCAGCTGCATTGCGACCGATCACGCCCCCCAGAACATCGCGGACAAGGAACTGGAATTCGTCTACGCTGCACCCGGAATGGTGGGGCTTGAGACCGCATTCTCGACCATTCTCGGGCTCGTGAACGCAGAGGAACTCTCGGCGCTCTCTGCAATTCGGGCCCTGACACTCGGACCCGCAGAGGTCCTGGGAATTTCTGCGGGACGACTGGAAGTGGGAGCCATCGCGGACATTGCTGTCTTCGACCCGACCCTCCACTGGACAGTCCTCGAGCAGAATCTTCGAAGTGAAAGCTACAACACGCCCCTGATCGGCTCCGAAGTGACCGGTCGAGCAACGGCGGTCTTCGTCGGTGGGAAACAAGTGTTGGAACCGTAATCTGCCACTCAAACGGGGGGACTTTCGAACAGTCCTCTCTTCTGCTATGGTGTGGCGCCTTTTGGCCCGGTTGGGGGGCCGGAACCATTGTTGGAGCGAATTGACAATGTCAAATGCACAAATCAGTCATGAACCTGTATTCACCCTGAACACCACATGGTTCAACGCTGAAGAGGCCTTTTCACTGGATGAACTCCGTGGACAGGTCACTCTGGTTCATTTCTGGGATTATACGAATCTCCATTGCCTGGACTCGCTGAGCTACGTCAAGGAATGGCAGTCCCGATATGCTGAGATGGGCCTGACCATCGTCGGAGTTCACACCCCTGAATTCCCATTCGGCGAAAGCTCTGTCACGGTACAGACCGCCATTCAGGCCCTGGATCTCAGCTACCCGATCTTCCTCGACAACGACTACAAGGCCTGGGAGTCCTTCCAGAACATCACCTGGCCGGGGTTTCACGTGGTGGATCCCAAGGGGAAAGTCGTCTACTCGGATGGGGGAGACTGCGGCTACCAGAACATCGAGTCCGTCATTCACGACCAGCTCCACGCCCATCTCGGAGCCAGCGAACTGCCGGCGCTGATGGATGCCGCCAGGCCCCGAGACGAGGCCGGACTCGTCATGTGGGATGTCACGCCCAACATCATCACCGGCTACGACTTCGAACAGATCGGCAATGAAGAGGGATTCGAACCTCATCGAGTCGTGACGTATGAGCCCCACGCCGGGAGCATGGAAGAAGGTCAGTTCTACCTCCTCGGAAAATGGCTCAACCATCGATATTCCGTTGCCGCAGCGAAATCCCACGAAGGGGTGGATGCGACGATCACGATCCCCTACACGGCGAGTGAAGTGAACATTGTCGTGCATCCACAAGGCGACATGGGCTTCCTTGTCGAGGTGCTCGACAACGGAGAGCCGTTGGCCAAATCCGCCGCCGGGGAGCACATTCGAATCACCGGCAAGGGAAAGGCGAGAAAAAGCGAACTGCTGGTCAGCGACACCAAGATGTACCGGATCATCAACCACGGAAACGTCCGCTCTGGTGTCCTGCAGATGACCGCTCATTCCAGCGGTTTTGCGCTCTACGGAATCAACTTCGTGGGCTCATTCGACAAAGATGGTGAGAGCACTTCGACTCTCGTAAAGCAGCTCGTCAACGGGAAGGCCAAAGCGAAGAAGTCAGTCATCGTACTCTCCGAGGCGGCATTGAAAGAGGCCGCAAAACGGATGATTGAGGAGAAAGCCGCAGCCAAGAAGGAGAAAGCCGCAGCCCGAAAGGAGAAGGCCGAAGCCAAGAAGGCCGAAGCCAAGAAGGAGAAGGCCGAAGCCAAGAAGACCGCGCCCAGGAAGGCCGAAGCCAAGAAGGCCGCGCCCAGGAAGGCCGAAGCCAAGAAGACCGCGCCCAGGAAGGCCGAAGCCAAGAAGGCCGCGCCCAGGAAGGCCGAAGCCAAGAAGGCCGCGCCCAGGAAGGCCGCGCCCAGGAAGGCCGAAGCCAAGAAGGCCGCGCCCAGGAAGGCC
>CAVOCR010000394.1:0-3346 GCA_963694245.1 Myxococcota bacterium | reverse complement strand
GGCGAGGAAACCGGCGAGGAAACCGGCGAGGAAACCGGCGAAGAACCCGGCGAAGAGCCCGGCGAAGAGCCCGGCGAGGAAACCGGCGAGGAAACCGGCGAGGAAACCGGCGAGGAAACCGGCGCCTGCTCCAATTGCCTCTCCGGAGAATCCTGTGTCCTCGACCAATGCGCTCCCACGGCGCTCCTCCGAGCCACCCCCAATGCGAGCGATATCCTCTGTCCCCCGGACTACGCGCTGGCCGGAAGATGGCAAACGGGTCCCGGAGTCCTGGATGATGCGACGGAGGCTGTGGACGCAGAACAGTACGCGCTCGACGCCGGCTGGGTGTATCTCTGCTCGGCGAACCTCTCAGCGGTCTTCACCTTCATCAGCGGGGATGATTGCGGGAGCTCCACCTCCAACTGCGCCGGCGCCGTGAAGGGTGAATGGCATGTGGGCCACGGATGCGCGGGAGCGTCGAAAGCCGTCGACGCGCTCGGATCCGCGATCCAATCGGGATGGATGGGGCTCTGCGTCGTCGGCTCCCACGAGGTCCGGGTGGAGGTCGGCAGCGATGACTGCTCCGGAGCGGTTCAGGGATGTGTGGAGACTCCCGTCCGCGGAACGTGGCATACATCCCCCGCCACGTGTGGAGAGGGACAGACGGGTTCGGGCGCCTCCGGAGGGATCCTCGAGACCGGGTGGATGCATCTATGCGTCGAGACCGATGGATACGCCCCCGTCTCTCCGGCGAGCCTGGCTGGCAAGGCTCTCTTCGGCTATCAGGGCTGGTTCTCAGCGCCTGGCGACGGTTCGGGCCTCCCCTGGTCCCATTGGGCCCCCGGAGTGAAACCCAGCGCATCCAACGCGGATTTCGACCTCTGGCCGGATCTGAGCGAATTCGCGCCAGAGGAACTCTTCGAAACAGACCTCATCCTCCCAGACGGAAGCCCGGCGGCAGTGTTCTCTTCGCACCGATACGCGACCGTGAATCGTCATTTCCGCTGGATGGCCGAGCGCGGCGCTCACGGGGTCTTTCTCCAGCGATTCAGCAGCGAACTGGGGAGCCCTCCCCACCTCGCATTCCGCAACCAGGTCGCCCTGCACGTTCGCGACGCGGCGGAAGAGAACGGTCGGGTCGTCGCGATCATGTATGACATCTCGGGCACTCCCGAGGCGACGTTCGAGCAGGTCTTGAAAGACGACTGGGCGTTTCTCGTCGAGGAACTGGGCATCACGGACTCCCCTGCCTATCTCCATCACGAGGGGCGTCCCGTGATCGGGATCTGGGGCATGGGATTCACGGACCGCCCGGGGACTCCCACGCAATGGACCAGCGTGCTGGAGCACTTCCAGAACACGGCGCCCGACTCCCAGCGTGCGACAGTCGTCGGAGGCGTGCCCTCCCGTTGGCGGACCGGAACGGACGACAGCAAGCCCGGGTTCGCAGACGTGTACGGAGCCATCGACATCCTCTCTCCCTGGAGCGTCGGGCGCTTCGACTCCAAAACAGCGTTCGACAGCTTCTTCGCGAACGTCGTCCAACCGGACGTGCAATGGACGAACACCAGCGGTCAAGGCTATGCCCCGGTCGTCTGGCCTGGCTTCTCCTGGGCCAACCTGCTCCAGGATCCGACGCTTCTCAACGCCATTCCCCGGGAAGGCGGCACGTTCTTCTGGCATCAGATCGTGAAGCACCACGCGCTCTCCCCGCTCTTCGTATACCTCGCGATGTTCGATGAAGTGGACGAAGGGACCGCCCTCTTCAAGGCGACCCCCTCCTCGGCGAAGACTCCCGAAGGCACCTTCCTCTCTCTCGACGCAGACGGCTGGACCCTGCCATCAGACTGGTATCTTCGCCTCTCAGGAGCCGCGTGTCGTGCCGCCGAAGGGGGGCTCACTCCCAGCGGGACGCTCCCCTATCTCCCCTGAGCCCCCATCCCGTCCCCTCTTGACGCTTCTCAGCAGTGACGGGGTTTCGCCACCCCATTGATTCCCTGAGTTCATCAATGAAGTAAAAACAACTCACTTTTATCTATCTCTGTTCTGTCGATACTCAGAGAAGAAGCGATGGAATCACCGGGATCCATGGGATCCGAAGGAGAGGAGACATGTGGGGAACAGCGTATCGGGCATCGACGATGGGAGTGCTTGTCCTGCTCATCACCGGCTGCAATGGATTGGAGGAGTCGAACCTCCTGGAGCCTGGACTCATCCTCCCCGGAGGGATCGAGGCCGTGGGTGCAGGGACGGGCGTTCCTGTCCGGCCGGAAGAAGAGACGGTCGGCGTGGATACGGATGGAGACGGGATCGTCGATACCCGCGACAACTGCCCTCATCAGAAGAACCCGCCTCAATACGACGGAGACTCGGATGGCCTCGGGGACGTCTGCGATCCCGACTGGGATCAGGATCTGATACGCAACGCTGTCGACAACTGCCCGCTGCATCACAATCCCAATCAGGCCGACAGGAACGAAAACGGAACCGGGGATCAGTGCGAGACCATTGTCGAGCCCCCCGTGGGAACGATTTGTGGCGACGAGGCCCTCGCAGGGAACTTCACCGTGCGAACAATCGCGGACATCGCCCTGCTCAACACGTACACGGGAATCACGGGCAAGCTGACGTTCGAACTGGTCGATGGCATCGAAGCCGTGAGTTTCGAATGTCTGGAGAGCATCGAACACGGCATCGAGATCACGACCTGCTGCGGGAAGCCGGGAAACCTGGACATCCGGAGCATCGCATTCCCCGCGCTTGTGGAGATCGGCAAGCTCAACATCGGAACGGTCACGGCGCTCGAGGTGCTCTCCTTCCCTCAGCTCCGTGAAGTCGAGGACTACCTGCTCGTCCAGCAGAACCCCCATCTTCAACATCTCGACCTGCCGTTGCTGCAATCGGTGGGAGACGAGATGATCGTGGACGATCTCCCACTTGAGAGCCTGGATCTCCCCGAGTTGAAGGATGTCGGCCTGCTTCGCGTGGAGGATCTCCCGAACCCTTCGAGCCTTGATTTCCCCGCCCTGGAACACGCCAAGTACATGCGGATCGCGTCCATGGGGCAGATGACTGCGATCTCCGCGAACTCGCTCGAGGACATCTCCCGTCTCGACATCGTGGAGAATCCTCAACTGATGAACCTGTCATTCCCGGAGGTCACAACCCTGGTGGACGGACTTTGGGTTCAATTCAATGAGAGCCTCGAAATCCTCGAAATACCCCATCTCACACACGTCGGGAGATTGGATGTCCTGGCCAACGCGAACCTTCAGCAGATCGAGCTCCCGAGCCTGGAAAGACTCACCGGAGATCTGCGTGTCAGAGGACAGCAGAACGAACCGTCTCCTCCTTTGGAAGAGTT
>CAVOCR010000393.1:0-3354 GCA_963694245.1 Myxococcota bacterium | reverse complement strand
TCGTTTGAGCAGTGCACCTCCTCGGCGGTCGCGATGGACGGGACAAGCGACCTCTCCTGGGAGGAACGAGCTGCCGCATGCATCGAAGCCCAGGGACAACTCATCCCTGCGACGACCATTCAAGTCACGGATCTCGTCGCGCATGATGACATGACCGCCATCGTCGAAGCCTTCGCGGACGACGCGTGCTCGGAGCGGATCTTCATGGGCGTTCGAGGCGGAATCAACGTGGGATTGGGGGACGATGCTCCGTACCATGTCACCCCCCTCTGCGTGGGGCATTTCACTGCTCTCCCACATCCCTCACCGGGAGAATTCGACTTCGTTCGATCTGTCGCCCAGACCTCGTGTGAGCGGGACTGCGATTGCATCGACGCCTTCAAGACCACCCTCGGCGTCCAATGCACCGATGCCCAGAAAGAAAGCAGCTCCGTCGCGGGGGCACCGATCGCCTGCGAAAGCGGCCAGTGCACAACGAAACATGGATTCGAATCGCTGCTGGTCACGGAATGCACCGAGGACGAGGATTGCCTCGCGAGCTATCCGCACTCGGCATGCAACAACGGAAACTGCGAACCCACCAGCTACTATCCCTTGAACACCCGCCATCCGAGAGCGTTTCACTCGGCCCTGGAGACCTCGGAGGGGCAGATTGTCCTCGCGGGTGGACTCGCCCGGGCAAACGCAGGGGTCTACACGGCGATCGCCATTGAACCTGTCACGTTCGACCCCATGCGCATGCTCTTTCACGCCATGCCCTTCGAATTCGACGACGACACCGGCGCCAACCACGTGGGGCGCGCCTTCGCCCACGCACGTATCGCCACGACCTCCAAGGGAGCGCCCGTTGGCATGGCGATTTCCGGAGGATTCCAAAGCGTGAACATCTCAGTGACCCCGGAAGAAGGGGTCTCCCTCGCGGTCCCGACCTCGGGACCCGCAGGAGCGGAGAACCTTCGGAGCACCCTCCTGACCATGCGGACGGAGGGCAACAAGACTCTCGCCTCGGTGTATCCGCTGAGCGTCATCGTGAATGGAGAGGATGAGGAGCAGCCCATTGCCATGCAGGCTGGAGAGCTGGTTCCCAATGACAATCCAGAGACCAATGAAGAGAGCACCCAGCACATCCATGTGGGGGGCATCGTGCCGGGTGACAGTCCCGCAGCCGCAGGGATCCAGGATGACGCATCCGTCAGCTACGGCAACGTCGCCATCAACTGCGTCTTCGGCAAGAATGCAGAGACGGGGCCGTCCGCCAACTGCAAGGGCAGCCGCAATGTCTTCCTGAATGCGCGTGCTGGAGCGACAACCGCCTGCTTCGAGCGCCGGGAATCCGACGGAGCGTGCAGCAAGTTCGCCATCCTGGGAGGCTCACAAGCCGGGGATGCGCGGGTCGGAGAGGTCTTTCGCCGCAAGACCAAGGCCGATGGAACGACCGTGGACTCATTCGACCCCCTGGACTCGGATACACCGACTCCGCTCAATCAGGCCAAATTCGTCACAACTCACGTCACCGGGCCTGGAGAGGTCACCGTGTTCGGGGGAACCAGCGGACCCGGATTTGGTGCACCAGCCAACGTCCCCACTCAAGCCCTCACCCTCTCGGGCTACGATGACTCGGAGAACAATCCAGAGCTTCTCAGCCTGGAAGCGGACAGCAGCGCATTGGAAGCAGGCATCGCTGCCACGTATCGCAGTCACCATGCGAGCGCACCCCTTCCGGGAAATCGCGTGCTGGTCACAGGAGGCTTGAACGCCAACAACCAATCCACCTCAAGCGCCCTCATCTACGATGCAGGAACCCATTCCTACGTGAAGGCCTCCATTGAAATGGCGCATCCCCGGTTCGGGCACAGCGCGACGGCCATCACGCAAGGACCCTTGAAAGGGGCCATCCTGATCACGGGCGGGCTGCGCCTCGTGCCCGGTTCAGATCACCCCGAGTTCGTGCCGGGGTCCGAGATCTTCATTCCCGCCACACCTGCAGACTGAGCCTGGCTTCGCTCCCGATGGCCACGCCTTCGACATCCTCCCGCTCACTCTTCGAATCCCTCCCTCTCATGGCAGGGATTTTCGCGGCCGTCTGGCTCATCATCGGCTGCGCCCCCACTGTCTGGTGGCTCGACGATGGGCAACTGAATGCCGCCATCTTCACGAATGGAATTGCGCATCCGACCGGATTCCCAGTCCCCGCGCAACTCGCGCGACTCTTCGTATTGATTCCCTTCGGAAGCGTCGCATGGAAGATTCACATCTTCTGCGCGCTGTGCGGGGCGGCCACCATTGGACTCCTGATCGCCACGATACGACGACTCGTCGAGTCCGATGTCGGCGCCACGATAGCGAGCGTGATCACCCTCGTGATTCTGCTGCTCTCCCCCACCTTCCTCCAGCATGCATTGGCCACCGAGGTCTACGCGCCCTCCGGCCTCGCCATTGCGGCTTCTCTGTATCTTGCTGTGCGTTCGCTGGTTCCCCAGGAGACCCGCCGCTGTCGGATTCTCCTCGCCTTCGTGACCGCGCTGGGAGTGGGATCTCATCTGGGCTCGTTTGTCCCCGTGTCGGCCGCCATCTGGGGCGCACTCCTGCTGGGCCCGGGATTTCGGCGATCGAGTCGGGACCTCCCGCTCTGGGTCATTTCCCTGGTTCTCGGACTCGCTGCATACGCCTATCTCCCGATCGCCGCGGCCAATGATCCCTTTCGAAACTGGGGGTCTCCCTCGACGCTCCCCCGATTTCTCGACCACGTCACGGGAGCCACCATCCGCATGGCTTTCGAAGGGGACATCCTCCCCACATCCCTCCACACCTGGGGCGTTCATGCCACCCGATTCAGCGCACAGATCGCGGAATCACTCGGCCTCCTCCCGCTCTTGAGCGTCCTCGGAATCGTCAGCCTCCGCCATCATTCACCTCGTCTCCCCTGGCTTGTTCTGGGAGCTCTTGTCGCAGACATCCTCTTCTCCGTCGGCATCAACCCCATGGGCATCGCCGCCCGTCAGACAGCCATGCCCACCCTCCTTCTTCTCACCTTTGCTGCCGGAATTGGAGCGTGGAGACTCGGAACCTGGACACACACACGATTCCAGATCCCGCCAGCCGTGCCCGCTTTGGCAGCCGCCGCGCTCGCTGGCCTGCTCGGTCCGGGACTCCATGAAGCGCCGCGAAGCCTCCAGGGAGACAGCTTTCCCTCGCTCTATCGGGACGCCCTGCTTCGGCCCGCTCCCCCCGGAGCGCGTGTGTTCACCTCGTCGGATGATGCGACAGGAATCCTCGCCTATGCGATGGGCGTCGAAGGGGCACGCCCGGACGTGGCGGCAATCGCGCTAGCGCACCTGTACGACGTCGAGGAAT
>CAVOCR010000392.1:0-3370 GCA_963694245.1 Myxococcota bacterium | reverse complement strand
GGCCAGGGACTCGGGTTTGATTTCAACTGCATTCTCGGGGAATGCTCCGAGGAAATCAGCGGCTGTCTCCTCTGATCCGCGAGACGCCCATGCCCCGAGTGTGAAAAAACACCCCACCCGCGAACGGCCCACAACCCCCTGAACGGCGCCCTGCGACCCATCACCATCCTGGCATGGACGTTGCTCCTATCTTGGAGTGCGCACAGGAGGCGACCCATGAACGAAATCCCCACATGGAAACAACTGGTCCACCGAGCCCATGCTCTCGCGGCACTGGGCAACGGAAGAACAAACGCACTCCCGCCGGTTTCGCACACCCCGAGGAGATCCCGTGCCGAGCACCCGACGAGTCCGGCAAGTGAGCCCCACAACCCTCCTTTCCTCGGCACTTTCAGAAAGTTTACCGCCTGCGTGCTCATCCTCGTCCTCGGGGCCCTGGGCTGTGAACCCGTGGAGGTATACGTCGACCCCATCCACGACTACCAGGACAGCCACTGGGACTTTCCCGCGGGAGAACCGGAAGTCACGATCGGATTCTACTCCGAGCAGCTCTACGCCCCCCTGGGCGAAGACTCGCCTCTCTACATCACCCAGGGGTTTCAAGGGGGCACGTGGTCGATGCCGGCGGTCAGGACCCGCGGCATCGCCTCTCCGGCGCAGGTGGCGTGCGATGTGATGCTCGCCGATGGGACCCTGGTGGGAACGACCGACCTGGACCCTCCCACCAGTTTCCAGCTCACCACGGACGGGTGGCTCGAGGTCCAGGCGTATCCGGTTCCAGTCCAGGAGACGGGCCCGACGCACGATGCGCCTCATGAACTCTTCGGTCTTGCAGCGGAACTCAATTGCACAGTGACGGATGGCGTGGGTCGATCCGACACGATAACCCTGCCCGTGTTCCTCGAACAGGGCTGAGAACATCCTCGCACAGAACACTCACTCAGGCGGCTTCGAACTGGATTCCGGAATGAAATCCTGCTACCCAGTTATTGTATGAAGTGAGACGCGTTCCGAACGACGCGAATTCCTGCGGAGGTTCTTTCATCCATGAAGTGGTCTGGAGCATTGTTCATCGTCGCATGCACCTCCCTCGCCACGGGTGGTTGCGACCTCGATCCACTCCTCCTCCAGGTGGACCCCATTCTGGACTACCAGGATGAATCCATCTCCTTCCCCCCGGGTCCTCCAACCCTGTCGATTGGCTTCTACTCCGAGCAGTTCTATGAGCCGATGGAGGAAGCATCGCCCCTCTACGTGATTCACGGATTCCAGGGAGGCACGTGGTCCATGCCAGCCGTGAGAACCCGCGGCATCGCATCGCCCGCGCTCGTTTCCTGCTCGGTCACCCTCGAGTCCGGAGAGGTGCTCGGGACGACTGCGTCCAACGAACCGTTTCAACTGACGACGGACGGGTGGCTGGAAATCCAGGCCTATCCCGTTCCCGTACACCATGAAGCCCCCAACGAGTTCGAGCCCATTGACGACCTCTATGGCCAGGTAGCGACGTTGGACTGCAGGGTGGAAGATGATGAGGGCCGACAGAATTCGGTCCTCCTCCAAATCATGCTTACGGAGGGCTAGGAGATGCGATTTCTCCTCAGGTTGCGTGTGGGTTCAGCCCTCCTGCTGATCAGCCTCCTGGCCAGCGGCTGCGATCGCCCCAGGGAAGAGGTCGTGGTCCATCGGGACAACTGCCTCGTCTGTCACGCTCCCATTCAAGGAAACGGCGTTGCCCACGGCATCGAAGAGGCCCACCCCTGGTATCCCCTGTCGTGCGTGGACTGCCACGGAGGCACTCCGCGCACCTGTGATGGCGACATGACCCAGGGGCCAGACGGCCCCGAATGCGACGGGGAATGGGTCTATGACAAGAATCTCGCGCACGTGACCCCCGTGGGGTTGGATGGCGGACCGCCGCATCCCACCTATCTGAAGAACCTGTCCGCCCAGGAACTCGACAACGTGGATCCTGCGTATCTGCGGTTCATCAACCCCGGTGATTTCCGGGTCCTGGACGACACCTGCGGCCAGTGCCATCTGGAAGCTGCCGACGTCGTGCCACGCTCGACGATGGGCCACACCTCGGGAGAGATCACGGTGGCACGATTCCGGGCAGGACTCGTCGACCATCCGCGTGGCATCTATGGCGCGGTCGCGTTGACTGACCCCTCCCCGGATCCCAGCAACGATTGCAGCGTGGACTCCCTCGCCCAGTTCAATCCTCCCATCATGGCGGTGGAACCCGACGAGGATCAGGTCGCCGTCAGCGTCGCCCAGGCCCAGGAGCAGTACATGGTGAAGGCGTGCATGCGCTGCCATCACCATGACTTTGGAGAGAACAAGTTTCCCGGCGACTTTCGTTCGTCAGGCTGCACCTCCTGTCACATGCCCTACGCGGACAACGGTCTCAGCTTGTCGAATGACCCCCGAATCCCCAAGACGACCAGCCCGCACCCGATCAAACACACCCTGACGGCTTCCCCGGACATCAACACCTGCACCCATTGTCATTACCGGGGTGGACGCATCGGAATGAGCTACCAGGGAATTCGAGAATCCGCGGGACCGGGTCTGAATCCGAAGAACCCGGAAGTGCTTGGGGTCTCCCTGCACGGACATGACGCCGCCTATTACATCACGGACGACAACCTCGACAACGACTACGACGAGACCCCTCCTGACGTGCATTTCGAGGCTGGAATGCACTGCGTGGATTGCCACACCCTCGAGGAAGTGCATGGGAATGGGCATCTCTACGCGGACACGCAATGCGCCATCAAGACGGAATGCACGGACTGCCACGGAACCGTTCGGGAATACGCGAAACCGGGCCCCGAACGCGACAACATGTTCTGGGAGGGAGAGACCCTGTATCTGCAGACGCGCGTGACGGACAAGCTCCTCACCGTTCCCCAGTCCATGGACATCGTGACTCCCGGAAAGCCCGGATACACCCTCGCGGCCGCGGAGGCCATGGGCGTCAACGAGTCCGGATTCAGTCACACGGATGAACTGGAGTGCTACACCTGTCACGCGGGCTGGGCGCCGAATTGCTACGGATGCCATGTGACCATCGATCTCTCGAAGAGCACACGCTATCAGACGACTGGGGCGCAGGCGCCGGGACAGCCCTCTGGGAGCCGTCGGTGGATGGCGCTCTATGACATGGTCCTGATGCGAAACACCGACGGAATGATCGCGCCCTCCATGCCCGCGGAGCGTTTCTTCATGACGGTGGTCGATGCCGACCCAGATGCGGAGGTCACGGAAGGCAAAACGGCCAAGAAGACCCTCTTCGAGTCCAAGCCCCGGACCTACACATTCGCCGATGGGCGCACCATTGCCGGCTTCGGTCAGCGCGCCTTCAATC
>CAVOCR010000391.1:0-3371 GCA_963694245.1 Myxococcota bacterium | reverse complement strand
CGCCGGAGTCCGTCTCTTCCGCGCCCGGCTCCTCGCAGACGTCTGCGAGACATTCGAGACCCTCATTGCAGCTGTCGTTGTTGTAACAGGGGCACCCGAGGGTTCCGTCTTCGCACTCCTGCGGGGGGGCTGTTTCGGTCGAGGGAGAACCCGCGGTGTCGTCATGACATCCGCCGAGATACAGGAGCGCCAGGAGACCGCCGACAAATCGGAGGGTTCCCAGGCGCCGTATTCGTTTCATCCCGCTCATCCCACGCATCCTCTGCACAGCGACCCCGTTGTATCCACGCTCTGAACATTGAGCCCGGATCGTGCGCACAGGAACAGCGTACCACAAGGATTTTCGACCCTCCAATGACTTCCTGCAAAGTCACCAGCCCAGATATCAGGGTTGGATGGGGATTTCTGCTGACGAGAGGGTTTCAGATGTGTATCTTGTGCCCGCCGGCCAAGCCGGAATACTACTCAAATGCCCTGCCAACGGGCATCCCCGAGGAGACAAGCCATGCGTTCATTGAAGTGGATCCTGCTCACCGTTCTCATCTCCCAGCTTGCTGCATGCGAAACAGAACTGCCCGTGTCCGAATCGGACAATGGCGTCCAGCACACGCTTCGAGCGGACTACGACATCCTGCTTCCCGCTCACCAGCTCCCCTCGGAAATGCTCAAGCCCGGAAAGGCGGACGCCTCGTTTGATTACAAGGCTGGAAATCCCCAGTGGTTTGCCATCACCGAACCGCCCGCAGCGGGAACCTACCGGGCGCTCGTCGAATGGGAGCCCCAGGCCTTCCTGTTGACCTCCTACTCGAATGGAATTGAACAGGCGCCTGGAGTCGCCCAGACCCTGAGTGAAATTGTCAGCGAGACCGCGCTCACGGCCGGCACCCAGGTGGGGATCGTTCTCAAGAACCCCACCACGAAGAACGATCTGATCAATCGCATCAAGGCGAATGGCATGACAGATGCCAGCATCGAAGAGTACGTGGACTTCATTGAAATGGATCACGACACCATCTGGCACATCGACTTCGGACCGGTTCCACTCGTGAACAATGCCGATGGAGCCATCGCCTTCAGTGACTTCCGGTACTACCCGGGCCGTCACCTCGACGACTCCCTTCCCACAAAGCTCGGAAACAAATACGGCATCAACACCTTCCGCATGCCGATGGACACCGAAGGCGGAAACTTTCAGGCCGATGGACTGGGCAACTGCTTCTTCGGTGAGCGCGGGCTCCAGTACGCGGGGATGACAAAAGCAGAACTGGATCAGGTCTGGGGAGACTACCTGGGCTGCACGGCGGTTCATATCCTGAAGGACATCACGAACGACGGAACCGGTCACATCGACATGTTCTTCAAGCTCAGCGCCGAGACCACCTCCATCATGGGAGACTACGACACCCAGTTTCTGGGAGGAGCGCTCACGAGCGTTCAGGCGGAGAACAAGACGCGCATGGACGAGAACACTGCCATGCTGGAAGGAGTTCTGGGCCACACCGTTCTTCGCATGCCCTTCCCACAGGATGGAATCGACCCCGAATACGGACCGACTCCCCGAACCTTCCTGAACAGCACGCTCGTGAACAATGTGAACCTCTGGCCAATCTACACCACCGACAAGGTCGCCGAAGCGGCCGCTCTGCAGGTCTGGGAGACAGCCCTCCCCGACTACACGCACGTCGGAATCATCAGCGACGCGATCTCGCTGTGGTCGGGTGCCATCCACTGCGTGACCCGAACCGTTCCGGTGGGCCCGATGACCAAGTGGATCGCCGACGGCGAGTGCAACCCGACGGGAACCTGCGATGCGCCTTTGGGCGGCTACACGGGCGAGTGCAACGCAACCATCCCCTGCAGCGGACCCGAGTGGCTCTGCCCCTGCTTCGACTGCAGCCTCGAAAACTGTCAGCTCCCGGAAGGGGCCGATTCTTGCGAAGGCTACTGCGGAGCCCAGAACCCCGCCGGATGCTACTGCGATGAACTCTGCTCCCAATACGGCGACTGCTGCTCCGACTACGAGGAGATCTGTGGTGGAGGCGGTCAGACTGGCGGCGGACAGACTGGCGGCGGACAGACTGGCGGCGGACAAACCGGTGGAGGAGACGCAAGCTGCGTGGGTTACTGCGGAGGCCAGAACCCCGAAGCAGGGTGCTATTGCGATGAACTCTGCGCCCAGTACGGCGACTGCTGTGCAGACATCGACATCGCGTGTCCCGACCTCGCGGAAACCGGCGGCGGACAGACCGGCGGCGGACAGACCGGCGGTGGAGAGACCGGAGGGAACCCGGAGACCGGCGACGAAGAGACGGGTGGAGGCATTGCAGGAACCTGTGAGGGATACTGCGGAACCTTCAATCCAGAAGACGAGTGCTTCTGCACCTCCAATTGCGAGGAGCAGTTCAACTGCTGCGCAGATGCCGAGGCGCTATGTGGCCATTTGTGGACGGAGAACACCTCCTGTGAAGGACTGTGCGGAACATCCGGTCTCACCGGCTGCAAATGCGATGACAAATGTGTCGAGTACGGCGACTGCTGTACGGATTACGATGCCCTCTGCGCAGCAGGTCAGACCGGCGGAGGAATCAATACCGGAGGCGTCAGCGGAATCGATGCCAATGGAGACGGAGTCGCCAGCGAAGATGAGTGGGACGCGGGTGAAGTCCCCTTCGCAACCGTCGATGGAAACGGAGACGGAGTCGTGACGGACGCCGAGTACAACAACTTCTTCTTCCCGAGCTCCTCCTCCGGAAGCAGCGGCGGCTGTGCGGCAGCGGGCCAGGCCCCGAGCGCCCCGATCTGGGGGATCCTCTTCTTCGGAATCCTGAGCGTCACGCTTCGACGACGCCGGGAAGAGATCTGAGAGCCCGAAAGGATCTGAACATCCAGCCTCCGGGGGGAAATCCCCGGGGGCTTTTTTGTGACCGGTTGCAATGACCTCTCAATCCCCCCGAACCCATTGGCCCCTGGCGCTCCTCCTCGGAGCTCTCGCCTATGTGATCCTCGCCAGCTACGCCATCGCCCGCCCTGCCATCGAATCCCTCTTTCTCGCGCATCATTCTGCCGAGAACCTGCCGGCTGCCTGGCTTGCTGTCGCCATCGCCGCCGTGATCGTGGTCACCGCCTACAATCGCGCCTGTTCACGCCACCCATTGGCGACCATCTTCGGATGGGCAACCATTGGAAGCGGAGTCCTGCTGACCATTCTTCTGGGACTCACGGAAATGGAAGGGGCCTCTCCCTCTCTCCAATCCGCCTGCGCGTTCCTTCTCTATGTCTGGAAGGACGTCTACATCGTCGTGCTCATTGAGATCTTCTGGAGCTACGCCAATGTGAACTTCCCGCCAGATTCCGCGCGGCGGACCTATGGG
>CAVOCR010000390.1:0-3373 GCA_963694245.1 Myxococcota bacterium | reverse complement strand
AGACCGAGATTCCCGACCACACTCATGGTCACCATGAGTTTCCGTTTCCATTGGACCTGAGAGCGGTGAATCCCCATCCCGAGCAGATAATCCCAGAACGTCGACCCGATGATCAGGCCGATGTAGATGGGGCTCCAGGACATGTAGAAGAGCCAGCTCGAAAACAGCAGCAACATCACGCGCATCATGCGAAGCCGTGCGAGCACCCAGAAGGAGCTCACGACGATCACGACAAAGAGGATGTACTGTAGACTGTTGAAGAGCATGACGAGCGTTCGGGTCGAGGCTCAGCGGCCAGGAACTCCGGGTCGGGGGTGGAACGAGGGGACTCAGCGAACCTTGGCGAGGCTGTCCGGAACCGCTTCATTCGCACGCGTCCAGGAATCCAGTTCCCCTTTCAATCGCTTTCGATCGGCCCGCGCCGTCTTGAGGTCGGGACTCTGACCGTCGCGGTAGGGCTTTCCGACTTGGAGATAGGTGTCCACAAGACGCACGCACTCGTCGAGGTACCGTTCGGCGACAGCCCGAAACGCGATATCATAGGCAGCGTCCTTGCTGCTCATCGAGCGCAGCTTCGCCCTCCGATTCGCCAGGCGATGCTTGTAGACCATTCCGAAATGCTCGAGAGATGCGCGCTGGAGGGGTTGCCGCTCCTTGGCCGGCTCGAAGGCAAATCCATCGAACTTTGCCAGCAGACTCGCGAGATCCGCCCGATCCTCCTGGGTCGCCGTACGCTCCACATAGGCGCGCATCTTGCCGCGCATCACACGCTCGGGCTCGACTTCATCGTGGGGCTTCACTCCCAGATCAAAATCGGCGACGGCATTCGCCGTCCGCTTCAAGGTCACGAGTGACTTCTTGAACGAGCCAATCCCATCTCGCAACGCCTCTCCCGGAACCCCTCGCCGCATCTGCGCGCTCGCGATCGCGAAACGGTCGCTCGCACGGGCGAGCTTTCCGATCAGGGAATCCACCGTGTAATGCTTGCCCCACACCTTCTTCTTTCGGGAATCGTAGAGTCCAGCCACCCGCTGACAGGCCTGATCAAACGCATCTGCGGTGATCCGTGGACTCATGGTGACCACGTTTGCGAGCTCGATGCTGTTGAGTGCGACGTCCTCGCACCGCTGGATGGCCTTCTGCACCGTGCGCCCAAGCGTGCGCATCTGAAACGGAAACGACGCCTCCCGGCGTGCGACCTCCGCAGCTTCCGCTGCAGCCGTGGCTTCCACTTCCGACTGGGCGGCTGCGGCTTTGGCCTTTTCCGCCTCTTCCGCTGCGGCGACTTCCGCCTTGTTGTCGGCGCACCCACCGAGGAGAGCGAGACACAGCCCTCCGATCACTCCACGCATCGCGACGTTCATCGCCACCTCCTCACAGGAGCGCCACGGTACCCTGGGAAGACGCCTACGTCGAGAGGGGCGGAGGAGGCTATTCGCTGCTGAATTCGAGCTTGATGGTCTTGATGATCGGCTTCACTTCCGTATTCGCCGTGTAGAGCGCGAGATGAAGCTGGAGATGCGTGGCCTTCTTCTTGAGAATCTCCGTGAGATCCAGTGGAAAGCTCTCCGGAGGGAAAGGTCCCACGAAATCCGTCCACGCCGTTGTTTTCAACTCCTCGAGATCGTCACTCATGCGGAACCGGACATCAATCCAGGTCCCGGGGGGCGCATCATAGATGACATCGAGCGCCTTCCAGCGGACCCGTGCATCCGCGTCCCCGCTGTAGATGGGCTCAAAGTACCCCTCGGGAGCGATGTCGTTGAAGAACGACGCCCCCGTCATGTCGCTGTAGGTGTAGGGACTGCTGCCCACAGGCTGCTCGAGAACGACCTGCATCGTGACCGGGTCAATCTTCGTGGCGCTCGACGTGCTCTGATTGACCGCCCAGACATAGCCCTGGGCATCGACAGCGACTCCCACGGGGAATCGCCCCCCACCGAGTTCCGCATAGCCCACCACCTGCATCGTCGCCAGACTGATCTTCGCGACCCGATCCGTCTGATCATTCGCCACGTAGACATGGCCGTCCTGACTCGCCGCGACTCCTCGGGGTCGGTTGGAAACCGGAATGCTGGTCCAGCCTCCGCTTGGAGGATTGTAGCGCCACGCGACGTGAGCGCTGCAGCAATTGCCGATCCAGACATCATTGTTGGGGGCGACGATGATGCCATAGGGCTCCACGCCCTGGGGGGGATTCAACACCTGCACGGATCCATTGCCGGGGTCCACGCGGACGAGACCCTGTGCCCCTCCTCGCCCCGCGACCCAGACGATCCCGTCGCCATCAACGGCGAGACCATAGGGACTCGACCCCATCTGAATCGTCTGGACGGTGGAGCCGTCCGTGGGGCTGAGGCGGTAGAGCTTCTGGTTGTTCCAATCTCCCACCCAGGCATGATTCGACTTGTCGACTCCCACCGCCCGGATCAACGAGGCTCCCGAGGGCTTGACGACAAACGCGATGCATTCATCGATTCCCTGGCTGTTGGTGAACATCTCGCCACCCTGAATGCTCCCATCTCCATTCGCATCATACGAGGTCTCGATGACCCCGTTTCCATCCTTGTCCACGCACGAATCGACGAAATTCGTGATCTTCGCCACCTCTCCATTTCCACGGCATCCCACCCAGCAATCCCCGTTCTGATCGACCGAGGTTCGAGACGGATCAGGACAGACATAGTAGCGGCCCAGCTCCTGGCCCGTGATCGTGTCCAGCTTGCTGACGGTGCTTTCACCCGAGTTGGCGATCCAGATGTAATGAAGAGAGAAGCTGTTGTCGCTCAGCGTGACCCACCCCTCGGGTGTCAGTTCCACCGCCTCGCTGTTGTCGTCCTTCAATTCGAAGGGATTCGGCGTTGCCGCTCCGAGTTTCTCGACTTCACAGAATTTGTCGCAATCCCCACAGGGGCTCTTCACGCCCTCATCCACGGTTCCATCGCAGTTGTTGTCGAGGAGATCGCAGATCTCTGGCTCAGGCAACACCTCGCCCACGCAGGCTGTCCAGTACCCCTCGATGCAAGAGCGTTCTCCGACCTGGCACTCGCCCTTTCCATCCAGATTCGGATCCGCGCCATAACAGAGCTTGCTGGCACCCCCTTCTGCGCACGGGCATCCCTCGGCCTGACTCACCGTGCAATCCGCACACTCGGTCTGGAAATTGGGGTTGGTGTCATCACAATCGGGGCCGGGAAGACAATGGGTGCCATACCCGTCCTGGTCCTGGTCCTGACACACGAGACCGGAGCCTCCACCGCTGCTTCCCCCTGTCTCGCCCGTGTCCGTTCCGGTCTCCTCCCCGGTGCTTCCGCCTCCCGAAGAGCCCCCCGAAGAGCCCCCAAATTCACCGGATTCCCCTGACCCGCTATCA
>CAVOCR010000389.1:0-3376 GCA_963694245.1 Myxococcota bacterium | reverse complement strand
CAATGCAATGGAAATCCCGGAATCGCCGGTTCCAGGACCTACGATCCTGATCGTGGATGATGACCGGGCGAATCTCTCTTCTCTCGAGAAGATTTTTCAGCGGGAGTCTCATCAGGTTCTCGTGGCCTCCGACGGGAGCGAGGCGTTGGAGATTCTGCGCACGAATCGTGTCGATGTCGTGTTGACGGATTTGATGATGCCGGGAATGAACGGCACGGACCTCCTGAAGGCGGCTGGTACCGTCTCTCCGGAGAGTGACGTCATTCTGATGACCGCATTCGGTACGGTGGAGACAGCCGTGGAGGCAATGAAGCTTGGCGCCTATGACTTCGTGACGAAGCCATTCAAACGCCTCCAGGTGGTTCGGTGTGTGAAGCGGGCGCTCGAGAAACAGGCGTTGCTGACGGAGAATCGGGGATTGCGCCGGAAGCTGGAGGCCATCGAGAAATCGGAGCCCATTATCGGCTCCTCTCCTCGGATTCGGGAGCTGCTGGACCTCGTATCGCAAGTGGCGCCCAGTTCGGCGACAGTTCTTCTCCATGGAGAAAGCGGGACGGGGAAAGAGGTGATTGCGCGGCGCATTCATGAGCGGAGTCCGCGGACAGCCAAACCCTTCATTGCGATCAACTGTGCTGCGATCCCGGAGAACATTCTCGAGAGCGAGCTCTTTGGATATGAGCGGGGCGCGTTCACGGGCGCCAACAATCGCAAGGAGGGGCGCTTCATGCTCGCGCATGAGGGCACGCTTCTGCTCGATGAAATCGGGGACATCTCCCCCGCTGTGCAGGTCAAGCTCCTGCGGGTCCTTCAGGAGGGGCAGTTTGAGCGATTGGGAGGAACCCAGACGCTGCGGGTGGACGTGCGCATCGTCGCCGCGTCGAAGCGCGATCTCGCCGAAGAGGTACGGCAAGGGCGGTTTCGGGAGGACCTCTACTACCGCTTGAATGTCATTCCGATTGAGCTTCCGCCCCTTCGCGATCGTGTGGATGACATCCCTCTGCTCGCGGATCATTTCCTGCGCGTCTTTGCAGCGAAGAATCAGAAACGCGTCCAGGGGATTCGCAGGGATGCGATGGAGGTGCTGGCAGGGCATTCGTGGCCCGGGAACGTGCGCGAACTCGAAAACGCGATGGAGCGAGCAGTGGTCCTCTCTCGGAATGAGACCATCGGCCTCGGAGAGCTGCCGGCTGCGATTGCCGGATCGGAGCGGGGAGCCCGGCGCGACATTTCCGTGGCCGTCGGAACTCCTCTCGCCGATGTCGAGTTTCGTTTGATCGAGGAGACTCTCCGCATGACGCATGGGGACAAGCGAGTCGCTGCACAGCTTCTAGGCATCGCGACACGGACCATTTATCGGAAGCTGGAGGGGCGTCAGACGGAATGAGAAGAGGCCCGCGAGAGTTGTCTTTTTGGCACGTGCGTGAGTGAACTGAAACGCGTCTTTGACAAAATGACGCAATCAGCGCAGGATTCGCCGTCATCTGAGTGGGTACTGAAACGTGTGCTGGACTTGAATCATCGGGTCCAGTTCGAGACAGGCATGCCTGTTGCATTGTATTACGGGTGAGAGCGTGCGCATTGGGCGCACGCCAGAGAATGGAGCGGTTGGTTCGTGGAGACATTCTTCAAGAAGCATTTTTGGCTGCTCAATCTGTTGCCGCTCACGGCCGCAGCGTATTTCGTTGCGTCTGCCGCCAATGACTACATTGGCCTGCATGTTCTGACCGGCGGCGCTCCGGAACTCTCGATCCCGACGGGAGACGGGGAAGACGCTGGCTCCAGCATCGCGAACATCCCGGACTATGCCTTGACGCTCAAGACGAGGCGGCCCTTCAACGCGGATCCGTTGGTGGAGGAGGCAGAGGAAGAGGGAACTCGGGACGTCGGTTCGGTGGACGAGGAGAAGTCGACCAACACCGGGGAGATGGAGGAAAGCAAGCTGGACCTTCAGCTGCTCGGGACCATGGTCGTGGATCCGGCAGAGCAGTCGATGGCGACCCTCAATTCAGGAGGCGCGTCACTGCTGGTTCGGGCCGGAAGCGATTTGGAAGGAAAGGCGACAGTCAAGCGCATCGCACGTCGCTATATCGTGGTTCTGGAAGACGGGAAGGAAAAGGTCGTGACCTTGTGGAGCGAGAAGAAGGCCGCGGCTCCTCGACCTGCTGTTGCGACGAGTCGCTCTCCCAAGTCCGGGAGTTCAGGACGTCCGGCTCGGAAGAAGAAGGACTACTCCAAGGGAGTCACCAAGGTCACGGACACCGAGTACCAGATCAGTCGCGCCATGCTCGACGAGCAGCTTCAGGACCTCAGTCAACTGGGGATGGAGGCGCGCATTGTGCCGAACTACAAGAACGGGAAATACGAGGGCTTCAAGCTGGTGGGGGTGCGCCCCAACAGCCTCTATCGGGCGCTTGGCATTCGAAGTGGGGACGTGATCAAACGGATCAACGGTCATGACATCAACAGCCCGAACAAGGCCATCGAGCTTTTCGAGCAATTTCGCACCACAAGCAGCGTCGATTTGATGATCGAGCGACGTGGTCAAATGAAGACGTTCAATTATGGAATCAAGTAAGGAACGCGGGGGGTATCCGTGAGCCCAGTACAGTCTAGAAATTTCATCGTGTGGACCATTCTGTTTTCAGGATTGGTTCTGGCGTCCACTGGGGTTCAGGCACAGATGCGCCCCGTACCGTTGCGTCCCTCTTCGGGGGGAACGGCGATTCTTCCGGGCGGCGACAAGAGCGCATTGAGCTTCGATCCCAAGAGACTGGGTGAGAATCGGAGTGCGAGTGGGGAAGGGGGAGAGGCGGAGGCCTCTGCCGATGGATCCGCAGCGCCTGTCAGTGAGATCATTGAGTTCAAGAGCAACAATCTCGCGTTGGGGAAATGTCAGAAGATTCCCCTGGACACGATGATCAACATCGACTTCCACGAGGCCCCTCTCGAGGATCTGACGAAGTGGATCAGCTGTGTGACCGAGAAGAACTTCATCATCGCGACGGGTGTGGGCAAGGGAAAGAAGATCACGATCATGAGCCCGAAGTCCGTCACCGTCTACGAGGCGTACCGGGCTTTTCTGGCTTCGTTGGAGATCAATGGGCTGACGATCGTTCCCTCGGGCAAGTTCTTGAAAATCTCGGACATTGCCAAGGCCAAGACGGATACCCTGGAAATCTACAAGGACGGACGCACTGTCCCCCTGGAAGAGCGGTTTGTCACACGTCTGGTGGCCTTGGAGCACATCGCGGCCGAAGAAATCGTCACGACTCTTCAGAAGTTCAAGACGGCGCAGGGTGACATTTCAACCTACGCCCCGACGAACACCCTGATCATCACGGATTCGGGGGCCAACATCCGGCGAATCCTGGATCTG
>CAVOCR010000388.1:0-3377 GCA_963694245.1 Myxococcota bacterium | reverse complement strand
TTCCGAGGAGCGGTGGCCCCCACGAGTTCACGGTACGGACGAGATGCGCTGCGCGCTCTTCCGATCTGATGCAGCATCCAGCCCGGTTCATAGCGCTCCGTGTCCACATTCTGTGCGCGCATCACATCCCGAATCGCCGCGACCTGATCGTCCGAATCGAGAATCGTGAAGCCGGGAGGGATTCCGATGTGGTGACCGTCCTCTCTCAGGATCTTCACGCCCAGACGATGAAAAGTCGACGCCGTGACACGGGCCGCCATTTCGGTCCCCAGGAGCGTTCCAAGCCGCGTCTGCATCTCGAGCGCTGCCTTGTTCGTGAACGTCACGGCAAGGATGGACTCCGGGAGGGACCCGGTCTGAATGAGATGGGCAATTCGCGTGGTGACGACGCGCGTCTTTCCGCTTCCAGCTCCCGCGAGCAGGAGGAGCGGTGAGCCGCGATGAAGCACGGCCTCGCGTTGAGGGGTGTTGAGATCAATCAGCAGCGTCGCGCTCATCCCACTCTCCTGAAGCCGCGTGCCGCAGTTCGAGTGCCGTGACCACGCCATCGAGGGCTGAGCGGACTCATTGCAGGGGTTCGCAGTATCCGTCGTTGCTGCACTTCTGCCCCAATGGACAATCGCCAATGGCCTCGCAAGTCGATCGGCAGATCCCCTTCTCACAGATCTCGCCATCACCACAGACATTCGCGGCACCACACGTCAACCACCCCTGGCACAGGGAGGCAATGGGCGGCTTGCAGTATCCCCCGGTGCAGAACATCCCATCGGGGCAGGTGCTGTCGATCCCGTTGAATTTCTGGCAGGCCATCGAGCAGAAGAGGTCGTCTCCATTCCCCTCCACGCAATCCAATCCCTCCAGGCAGTCATAGGTATAGCCGCAAGGCTCGCAGAGTGCGCGCTGATTCGCGTGGCACACGGCCTGGAATTTGCCGTTGACCTCCGGTTGACAGATCTCGTTTTTCCGGCTGCATTCGTGTCCCGCAGGACAGGTGTCCGTCGCTTCCGGGTCGCATTTTTCAAAGCACCAGCTCGCTCCAGAAGCCGTGGATTTGCACGCCAATCCCTCAGCGCAATCCTCATCCGCATTGCACGCGGAACACGCAGTACCATCGGAGTCGCAGGAACCCGACTCCGATGCGCAGAAGAACGACAGCGCCGTGTTGCCAAACTGCCTGCAGAAACTACCCGGGTCACAGTTGTTCTGCGCCACACTGCACAAACGACTGCAAAACCCGGAGGCCCCTCCATCGTTCACACAGACCCCGCCCTCGCCACACTCGGCATCACACGTACATGCCTCACAGAACACGCGCTCTTCCGACGGACATTCGCTTCCCGAGGCATCCCCTGTCTCTCCTTCGATGGCCCCCGCCTCCAGCTCCGAAGTGTCTCCACTTTCTTCGGACGCATCGCCGGCAGACGAACTCGAAGAGGAAACCTCGCCACATCCCAGGGGCACGAGCGCGAGAGTCGAAACCCCGGCACCTCCGATCATCCAAAGGCCTATGCACACCATCCACTTGTTCATGAGAGCCTCCTGCAAGGTCGGCAGTGTATCGACGACTGTCTTCAGAGCGCAAGGCACGAACCCGGTCTCCATGCCGTCTCGTTGACGCCATCCCGCACCTCCGGTAGTTTCCGAGGTCCTCTCCCATGGAATGGAATACGGATGTTTTCCCCCGTGTTGGAGCAAGGTCGCCTGGAGATTCATCTCGGCGAAAGGGAGACAGGAATGATTCCATTCATTGAAAGGGGAGCCGTTGCTCTCGTGTTCGCCACCCTCGTGGTCGGCGTCAGTTCGGCGGCCACTGCACAGGAACGTCCTGCTGCCGAGAACGTGGACCGAACACAGCGAACAGAGGACCTGGAGGCCCGACGGGCGCTTCGCCTTGAAAACGCCAGGAAGGAGCGCGCAGAACTTCTGAGTGAACGCGAAGCCATGCGCAAGGACCCGGAATACCGGAAACGCGTGGCCGCTGAGCGTGCCGAAAAGCGGAAGAAGAGACCTCGAAGAGAGGCCCAGCCCTCCCGCAAATCCCTGCACAATCTGCAACGGAAGGTCGCCATCGCCGAGAACCGTCACAACCAGATGCTTGCACGCATGGCGGTGATTCGGGAATTCGCGGAAGCGGCTGGAGACACGGAAAGCATCGCAAAAGTCGACGCGCTCCTCGTCCTGGAAAACGACCAGTGGGAAAATGAGCAGGCACGGATGAACCAGCGCCTCGAACGGCGTAAACCAAACCGGGAGAGCCGCCGGGAGCGCCCGGTCAATCGCCCGAATTCCGATGCCCGGCCCGAACGCAGAGAACGACCCGTGGAGCGTACTGCACGCCCGGAGGAAACCCGATGAACACCCCCTTGATGAATGCCTGGATACTTGGCGTCTGCCTGACATTTGTGGCGGTGGCTGGATGCAAGAGCACTCCCACCGCAACCCCTGAAGCCACTTCCGCCGAGACCCCGAAAGCGGATCCAGCCGAAACTCCGGCCATGGACGCACGCACGCAAGCGCGCCTCGAGGCGGCTCAAAAGCAAAGGAAGGACGCACAGGCCTCCCAGCGAACGGCGCGCATCCCGAAGACGCGCTCCGTGGAAGAACACAAGGAAATCACGCGAAAGCGAATCAACGCGGACAATTACAAGGAAGCGCTGGATCGTCTGGAGCGCGCTGTGGGGAATCTGGAGCGCGCTGTCCAGCGTACTCCGGCGTCCATGGGCGGCAAGCGGCCCCCCTCCGCACGCTAGAGGACATCGCCTCGACGCACCACAGGCGGAGAGTGCTGACCCCTCAGGGAGCCCGGGAGCCCCCATCCAATTTGGGAATGTGCCTGGCGCGGAAGCGCCTAGCGATCCAGCATCACATACTGGACGTTCGAACGCCTCTCGACGGAAGCCGTTGAGGGGGCCTCGCGCAAAAGCGCTTCCCATGCCTCGTCCGAGAGCTGAGGACGCGTGAACCGAAAGCGTACATGGAGATGATTCATGTGCCCCCGTGCGTGTCGAATGATGCCCTGTCGCCGGCTTCGTCCGCGAGGGAACTGGAAGATCTCCTCCAGGACCGACTCGGAAATCCCCTGACTCCGCGCATGATTCCAGAGAGGTCGCTGGAGGCGATGCCCGAGGAAGATGAACTCGACATGACGGCTCAAGAGCATGGCCCGAACCAGCTCCCACGTCCGTGGAATGTCGAGCGTCTTCGCATCCACTCGATGGAAGCGATCCCGAACCACGTGATCCGCCACGGGATAGCCGATGTCGACGTCACGCCCTTTCTGATGGGATAGATGCGGAAGAAATCGCCCACCCCGACGACGACTCAAGTCACCGACCACGATGGGAGCCCCCCCTGGATAACGCTGTTCAACCGATGCG
>CAVOCR010000387.1:0-3386 GCA_963694245.1 Myxococcota bacterium | reverse complement strand
GTAGTTCCCCATGACGTCGCCTACGGTCTTGGCGCTCTTCCGGTACGGCTTGTCATACGTATTGCCCGACTCGAACATCGCGAACAGGATTCGCCGTTGAACGGGTTTCAGACCATCGCGCACATCGGGAATGGCGCGGTTGAGGATGATGGTCTGCGCATAACGGGCATAGCTCCTCGCCAGCTCGTCTTCAAGGTCGATGTCAATGATCTGTTCCGTCGCCAAGAGCTCAACTCCATCGTCCTATCAGCCGCCATTCATGGTCGTGAGTTCTTCCGCCGACTCGCCGAAGGCCACGTTCTCCACGATCCAGTTCCGACGGAGCTCCGCATTGTCTCCCATCAGGGTTCGCAACTGCCGCTCCGAACCCGCCGCATCTTCCACCGTCACCTGCAGCATGGTTCGCGTTTCAGGATTCATGGTCGTGTCCCAGAGTTGACCGGGATTCATCTCGCCAAGACCCTTGTAGCGCTGAATCACCACGCCGCTGTCCATGGACGTCACTGCCGCCTGCATCTCCGCATCGGTCCAGGCATAGACCGATGCCGCCACGGACCGCTTCCCCTTCCGACGTTTTCCGTCCACCTTGAAGAGCGGTGGCTGAGCCAGAAAGACACGCCCAGCCTGAATCAGCGGGCGCATGTAACGGTACAGAAAGGTCAGGAGGAGACAACGGATATGAGCGCCATCATCATCCGCATCCGCCAGAATCACCACGCGACCATAGCGGCTGTCTTCGAGTTTGAAGTCCGCGCCGACTCCCGCGCCAATCGACTGGATGACGCTGAGAATCTCTTTGTTTTTCAGGACCTTCGCCAACTGAGCCCGTTCCGTGTTCAGAGGCTTTCCCCGAAGTGGAAGGATCGCCTGCGTGCGACGATCCCGGCCCTGCTTCGCGGAGCCCCCCGCAGAATCTCCCTCGACGATGAAAATCTCGCATTCTTCCGGCTTCCGACTCGCGCAGCGCGTGAGCTTGCCTCCCAATGAGGTCGACACTCCTCGCGTCCGATCGTTTCGAGCCAGGTCCCGCGCCTTGCGAGCCGCGTCTCGCGCAGTGCGTGCTCGAGAAGCCTTTTCAATGATGCGTTTTGCATCCGTCGGATTCTCCTCGAGGAAGATCGCAACGTGCTTGGCGACCGCGGAGTCCACGATGGCGCGCGCCTCGGTGTTCCCAAGCTTCGTCTTGGTCTGCCCCTCGAATTCAGGTCCAGACATCCGAATGTTCAAAATCGCTGTCATGCCCTCGCGAAGATCCTCTCCGGCAAGACTCTCCTTCTTCTTCCAGAGATTCATCCGACGGGCGTAGTCATTCATCACCCGGGTGAAGGCCGTCCGGAATCCGGTTTCATGCTGCCCCCCTTCGATCGTGTTGATGCAGTTCACAAAACTCATCAACGACTCCGAATAGGCGTCATTGTATTGCAGCGCGACTTCGACCTCGAACCCCTTCATGTCCTCCTGAAAATGAAGAATCTCCCCTTCGGTCTGCCGTCCTTCATTCAGGAACGCGACAAAGTCCTTCACTCCCTCGGGGTAGCACCAGAGATCCGTGACGAGTTCCCCGCGTTTGTCCGAAAGCTGAATCGCAAGGCCCGGATTGATGAACGCAAGGTGGCGCAAACGCTCGGCGAGAGTTCGATGGCTGAATTCAATGGTCTCAAAAATCGTCGCGTCTGGCTGAAATCGAACCGTGGTCCCCGTGCGACGGGTCGTCCCACGCTCTTCCATCGGAATCGCAAGCTTCCCGCCGTTCTCGAACGCTCCGTAGTGGATCTTCCCACCCCGAGCGATTTCGTAGATGAAGGAGGAACTGAGGGCATTGACCACCGAAGAGCCGACGCCATGGAGCCCCCCGGAGACCTTGTAGCCCGCGTCTCCAAACTTGCCTCCGGCGTGCAGCTTCGAGAAGATCAACTCTGGCGTGGGAATGCCCGCTTCCGGATGAATCCCCGTGGGGATCCCCCGGCCGTCATCTTTGACCGTGACGCTGTGATCCTTCTCCAGGATGATGTCGATCTGCTTGCAATATCCCGCGAGAGCTTCATCAACCGCATTGTCCACGATCTCATAGACGAGGTGGTGGAGTCCTCTCGGCCCAGTAGAACCGATGTACATCCCTGGACGCATCCGTACGGCCTCGAGTCCCTCGAGAACGCGAATGTCCTGTTCACCATAGGTCGCCGACAACGCCAATTCCTCCTGGCGCACGGAGCGCGGGTACGCGATCTCCGTGTCGTGATTCGGAGTCTGGGGAGTACCACGTTGTGCGGCCTCCTGTCCACGGACGACGAGACGGTTTCATTCGGATTCGCGTGGGATGAGAAAGCCGCCCTCCTGGACAGCCATCTCCCCGCCATCCACGAGACCGACAAGAGCCTCGAACACGCCTTCACATGGATCCAGTGAGTGGAGCGTGACGTTTCCCTCCAGAAGGAGCAGCGGACTCACGCCAGACCCAGACCAGGTGATCGCGCCCTCCCCGAGGAGAACATCCTCGGCCCCCGAGACGCCCGTGAGTGGGACCAGCAGTCCGCCCTCCGGCACCTCCATCTCCTCGACACCCAGTCGAAGAGACAAACTCTTCGTATCCTCCGCACTCACCGCACTTCCGGTGATGCGGAGTTGACCCGGTTTTTCAAAATCACACGTCACGAGAACATTGGCTGTGAAGGCAATGGGCTCCAGATCCGGGAGCAGGATGGTCGCGACAAACTCCGGATCGATGGATTCCACGACATCCCTCGAGTCCACCGAATCTTCGAGGTCGGGAGTCAGATCCCCGCCGCAACCGACCGCCAGAACAAGCACGCAAGAAATCCATGTGAGCCGCATTGCTGATCCTCCCTCCGGGACATGATTCGCCGAGCCCCATCGTTTCATCCCCCTTCCTCCCGGGTCAACGGCTCGGGGATGGGTACATGAAACCCCACCCCGTCCCGGACCCCTTGCACACGGTCATCCGAGACAAAAGGAGCCATTTCAACCCCGGGATCAGGGTCGAGCGCGACCCGGCCCCTTCCTTCACCATTCGCATGACTCCGAGCTTGTTGAGAATGGCACAGCGCTTGCTCTCATAAAGGGGGAATCGCACCCCGGAGCTCTCATGAATCGTCTTCTCGCCCTCATCACCCTGGTACTGCTGACCTCTCTCGCCCTGCCCTCCACTGGAATGGCCCACGAGAGCACTGGTTTGAGCGACCGGATGCACGCCCAGTCGTCCGCCATTGATCGCGGGGTCACCAGCGGGACTCTGCCCGCCGAAGATGCCCGTTGGCTCAAGAGGGAGCTCCGCACCGTTCGAATCGACGCGGAAATCCTCAGCCAGAAGAGGACCTCCTCCCCGGTGAATGTCGCCCTTCTGCACGCACGCCTCGACCAAATCGCGG
>CAVOCR010000386.1:0-3390 GCA_963694245.1 Myxococcota bacterium | reverse complement strand
TTCGAGCTGTTCACGCTTTGAATCGCTCAGGGGGGACTCGGTGTGGGCGACCAGGTGATCGCCCAGGCGATCGGCGAAGAGGCCGGGGACTCCATCCGCTGCCCCGTGCAACACGCGATGATAGGTGCAGGTCGCAATCGGGAGAAGCGCGGTTCGGAGGGTCACCGCCGGAGGCGTCTGGAAATCGGTTTTTGCGGTCCATGTGACCGGCTGGTCGGTCTCCGGGTGGGTGAGTGTGAGCGACTCGGCGTGTAGATGCACTCGGTCCGCCGCCTCGCCCCCGTAGAGTTCGTCGCCGAGAATCGGGATCCCCAGGGCCGCCGCATGCACTCGAATCTGATGCGAGCGGCCGGTGCTGGGGAATGCGGCGTACCAGGAGCGCTCCCCATCTTTCCGGATGCGCTCAAATCGCGTGAAAGCGGGATCTCCGTGTTCATCCACGTGGGACTGACCGTTCGCCCATCGGAGGGGGACCTCGGTGGCGGAGGTGTCTCCCGCGTCGCCCGTGGTCACGAGGACATAGCGCTTCGTCACGGTTCGGTTCTCGAACTGAGCAGTGATGCTGCGATTGGCTTCTCGGGTCCTGCCCATGACCAGGACACCGGACGTGTCCTTGTCCAGGCGGTGGAGGATGCTGAGGGCGTCCAACTCCGGGAGGTGCAGCTTCAACCACTCGTACATCCCGAGGGGTGCGTGAGGGGAGGGGCGATGCGTGTTGATGCCCGCGGGCTTCGCGACGACGAGGACGTGTTCATCCACGTGAATCAGGCATGGGATTCGTTCTTTCACGGCCCGAGCGTCCCATGTGGGTGCGGTCCAGACAAGGCGTGTTCGTCTTCCGTTGTGGTTGCGCCCAGCTCAGGGAGCCTCGAACGCCGCATGGCCGAAGCTGAAGCCCACATCGACACACCAGATGCTGATCGCTCCGACCGTGTCGAGGGAGAGGTCATCCGGGATCGTGTACGTCAGGGTCACGCCATCGTATCCGATCGGGAAATTGTAGAGGTTGTCGCTGATGGGGATGCCGTCCCCCAGGCTTTGGAGATCTTCGGCGAGGTAGACTTCAACGGTGATCCCGTTTCCGTCGAAGATGAAATTGTCGATCTGAATCGTGCAGTCATCCACGATCGTTGCCGTGCCCTTGACGCCGTGTGCGACGGTCACGAAGTCTCCAGTCCACCCGACCTTCGGGTGTGTCTTGTCGCATCCGGTCTCTTCGCCGGTCTCTTCGGCACCGGTCTCTTCGGCACCGGTCTCTTCGGCACCGGTCTCTTCGCCGGTCTCTTCGCCGGTCTCTTCGCCGGTCTCTTCGGCACCGGTTTCTTCCGCACCAGTCTCTTCGTCGCCGTTTTCGTCGCCGTTTTCGTCGCCGTTTTCGTCGCCGTTTTCGTCGCCGTTTTCGTCCCCGGGAAGCTCGGAGTTCGCCACCCAGGCGACGATGTCGAGCATCTCCTCATCCGTGAGCCGGTTGTCTCCCCAGAAGGGCATGATGCCGAAGAGGAGGCCTTCGTAGATCTCTGAATCGGCCTTTCCGCTCAGACGGATGCGCTGGGCGATGTACTCCGGAGAGAGCCCCGTTCCGACGAGTGGGGGGGCCATGTTCGTACCAACGGCTCCCGCGCCGTGGCAGACCGCGCAAGACGAGTTGAATCGCTCCAGGCCCGCTGCGGCATCGCCTCCACTCAGGTCGCTCGGTGGCGGGGCGATGGAGATCGTGACAGGTTCTGCGGGGCCTTCGGGTGCCTGGGCTTCCAGGAAGCCATGGAGGAGGATCCAGTCTTCGCTGTCTTCGGTCCATGGCTCTGCATTCATCCACTCGGTGAGGCAGCTGTTCACCGCTCCGAGGACGGTGTCGACCTGGCCGTTCTTCCAATGGGGGCGGTGGGTCGCGGCAGTGGGCTCGGTCAGGGCATGGCAGGTCGCGCAGGCGAAGGAATTCCCTCCGTCGACAGGCACCAGATAGACGACGCCGCCGCTGTCTTCGAGGCCCGTTTCCAGTCCGCCCTCGTCTCCGGTCTCGTCTCCGGTCTCGTCTCCGGTCTCGTCTCCGGTCTCGTCTCCGGTCTCATCGCTTGTCCCGGTCTCCGTTGACTCCGAGGACCCGTTGCCGGGGGAGGCGCATGCGAGGAAAAAGGGGAGCGAGCAGAGCAGTACAAATTGGCGCATGATGCCTCCAGAGCAAGGGTCTTCGTGTCTACTACGTTTGGTGACGATGAGTGTTACACGAGACGCGGCTGTTTCCAACGCCCAACCCCGATCGAAGGTCGGGGTTCATTTCTCGGGAAGGCGCTCCCACGTCGCGACGACGATGAGTGCGAGGGGGCCCTGGAAAGTCTCAAATGCGAGGCGAAGCGTATCCCCCGAGACGTCATAGCTTCCCGGTACTTCGTCGACTTCAGGGTCGGGGCAGGTGGGGGTGAGGGTGAGTGTTCCCGGCTCTGAGTGGAGCGTGAGGGCGGACTTGTTGCTGACCGGGAAGGTCTCCTCGATGGTGATGTTGCTTCCAATCAATTCGACATGGATGTGCGTCCCATAGTCGAATTGCACGGTGCCTTCGGACAGACGGAGCATGCCCGTCGCCTCGACGAAGCTCTTTTCATAGTTCAGTTCCCCGATCGGAATCCCGGGTGGCAGGATGTACACTTCGTAGTCCGCGAGGACGTAGTCGCCGTCCTTCGCCTCTCCCCCCAGCAGTTCCGGGGGGTCCGACTCGACATACTTCCCCTGAATGACTGCCAGGTTGTCGAGGGAGATGTCCGGTGCGCATTCCCCCGGAGCGTAGTCGAGCGTCTTCAATTCGGTCTTGTCACAATACCGATTGGGAGGCGGCGGGGTGACGTACATGAAGTTGAAGCACATCTCATCACTGGTGCCTTCGCCCGATGTGACCGCGTAGTCATGGGGGTTCTTGTAGGTACAGGAGGTGGTGAGCGTGTCCCCGGCATTCAAGGTGAGGGGCGTGTCGTAGAAGAGCTGCATCTCGAAGGACCATCCGCTGAGCGCGATGACCTCCTCCAGGGTGCCGTCCAGTCTTTGGACGGTTTGCAGGAAGCTGTCTCCGACCTCATGCATGTGCGGGAGACCTGCGAGGACTTCGAAGTCCTGGGGCACCGTGCAGTCCCCCGTGATCGTGGCCTCTTCTCCAGCGGGGATCTGGAAAGCGAGGGGGCCGGGCGCGAACATCCCGTACTCCTTCCCGTCCGTGGGACCGTGGTAGATCCGGATTCCGCTCTTGTCCACGAGGTCCGGGATTCCCGCTCCGTTGTTGTAGTGGATCTGCAAGACGAGTTGCTCGCCAGGAGTCAGTCGGATACCGCCATCTGGGAGCTCAATCGGACCGGTTCCCGGCGCCCATGCATAGAGATAGTTGCTCCCCGAGGGCATCCCGAG